>NZ_SOGD01000007.1:0-118913 GCF_004402345.1 Cryobacterium sp. TMT2-15-1
GGAAGCGATCGTAGCCCTCGTCTTCGAGGCGGTCGGCGAGTTCGGGGCCGCCCTGTTCGGCGATGCGGCCGTCGACGAAGACGTGCACGAAGTCCGGCTTGATGTAGCGCAGGATGCGGGTGTAGTGCGTGATCAGGAGCAGACCCAGGCCGGTGTTCTCCTTGGCCCGGTTCACACCCTCCGACACGATTTTGAGCGCGTCGACGTCGAGTCCGGAGTCGGTCTCGTCGAGCACCGCGAAGCGGGGCCTCAACAGTTCGAGCTGCAGGATTTCGTTGCGCTTCTTCTCACCGCCGGAGAAGCCCTCGTTCACGTTGCGTTCGGCGAAGGACTTGTCCATGCGGAGCTGCTTCATCGACTCGCGTACATCCTTGATCCAGGTGCGGATGGGCGGCGCGGTGCCGTCGATGGCGGTCTTCGCCGTGCGGAGGAAGTTCGTCACGGTCACGCCGGGAATCTCCACCGGGTACTGCATGGCCAGGAACAGGCCCGCGCGGGCGCGCTGGTCCACGGTCATCGTGGTGACCTCTTCGCCGTCGAGCAGGATCGAGCCACTGTCGACGGTGTATTTCGGGTGCCCGGCGATCGTATAGGCGAGGGTCGATTTGCCGGAGCCGTTGGGGCCCATGATGGCGTGGATCTCGCCCTCGTTGATGGTCAGGTTCACCCCGTGCAGGATCTGCTTGGTGCCCTGGTCGGTCTCGACGCTGACGTGCAGGTCGATGATCTGTAGAACTGACATGGAATTCTCTTTCGTTCTCCGGCGCGTACGCCGACAAGTTGGGTGGCCGATCGGCCGGTGCGGGACTGGGCCCGCGTCAGACGGCTACGGTGACGGCTGGGTCGATGTAGACCACACCGTCGACCAGGTCGACCTTGTAGACCGGGACCGGCTCATAGGCCGGGAGGTTGAGCGGCTTGCCGGTCTTCAGGGAGAACTTGGAGCCGTGGGCCCAGCATTCGACGGTGTCGCCCTCGACGAAACCTTCGGACAGGGAGATGTCGCCGTGGGTACAGGTGTCGCCGATGGCGAAGACGTCTCCGGCGGCGTCGCGGACGACAACGATGGGGACGCCATCGATTTCGACTTTGACTGCCTCGTTGACGCCGAGTTCGTCGAAGCCACAGATCTTGGTGGATGCCATGTCAGTTGTCCTTTGTTGCGGTGAGTTCTGCTTCGATGGCCGCCTGGAGGCGTTCTTCGAGCAGGGGGGAGCCGATGTGTTGCACGATCTCGCTGAGGAAGCCGCGCACGACGAGGCGNCTCGTTCTCCGGCGCGTACGCCGACAAGTTGGGTGGCCGATCGGTCGACCTGGGGGCCGGGTATCCGGCTTCGGATGCTTAGCTCGGGTCGCTCACGGTGAGTTCTGCTTCGATGGCCGCCTGGAGGCGTTCTTCGAGCAGGGGGGAGCCGATGTGTTGCACGATCTCGCTGAGGAAGCCGCGCACGACGAGGCGCCGGGCTTCGTCTTCGCTGATGCCGCGGGACTGCAGGTAGAACAGTTGCTCGTCGTCGAAGCGGCCGGTCGCGCTCGCGTGCCCGGCTCCCGTGATGTCGCCGGTCTCGATCTCGAGGTTCGGGATCGAGTCCGCTCGGGTGCCTTCGGTGAGCACGAGGTTACGGTTCTGTTCGTAGCTGTCGGTCCCGGCCGCGTCCCGCCCGATCAGGACGTCGCCGATCCACACGGTGCGGGCACCCTGACCCTGCAACGCACCCTTGTAGGTGACGCGGCTGCGACTGTTCGGCGCGACATGGTTCACGAACACCTGCTGCTCGAGGTGCTGGCCGGCGTCGGCGAAGTACAGGCCGAGCAGCTCCGTGTCCGAACCGATCCCGGCCAGACGCACCGACGGGTTCACCCGCACGATGCTGCCGCCCAGGCTCACCACGATGTGCTTCAACCGTGCGTCGCGGCCGATGGTGGCGAAGTGGTTCGTCAGATGCACGGCCGTGTCGCCCCATTCCTGCAGACTGACCACGGTCAGGTTCGCGGACTCGCCCAGGATGATCTCGACGTTCTCGCTCAGCCGGGCCTCACCCGTGTTCTCCAGGATCAGGATGGCCTGACTGAATGGTTTGGCCTCGATGATGGTGTGCGCGCCGCGCGGGCCGGAACCCAGGCCGGCACGGGTGACCGTGACCTCCTTGGCCTCCTCGCCGCTGATCGTGATCGCGAGAGCCTTCTCGAAACTCGACCACGCGTTCGCCGACGCGCGCTCCTCGGGCGCTCCGGCCGAACCGATCCGCGAGTCGGTGCGATCGACCCAGGCGACGCTGACCCCGGTGACGCGTGAAGACTCGACCGGGTACTCCGACCCGTCGAGCACACCCGCGGTCAGGTCGGTGAACTTCTTCACCGGCGATAGCTTCCAGACCGCTTCACGACCCGTGACGGGACCGAAGTCGGCCACGTTCACGCTCGCGAACCGGTCCGACCGGGTCTGTACCGGCACATAACCGAAACGGCCGTCCGAGTGCTCCTTGATGCCGTGCTGCTGCGCAGTAGGCAGGGCATCCGTTGCGGATGCCGGGGTGGTTGGGGGGGAATTGAGTTGTGCAGAGGCGGCGGACATTTAGCCGACGGATCCTTCCATGCCCATTTCAATGAGCTTGTTGAGTTCAAGGGCGTACTCCATCGGCAGCTCCCGGGCAATCGGCTCGATGAAGCCGCGCACGATCATGGCCATCGCCTCGTCTTCGGGCATCCCCCGGCTCATCAGGTAGAACAGCTGCTCCTCGCTGACCCGCGACACCGTGGCCTCATGGCCCAACTGCACATCATCGACCCGGATATCGATCGACGGATACGTGTCCGAACGCGACTTCGTGTCCACCAGCAGCGCGTCACAGCGCACCGTGTTCGCGGAGTGGTGCGCCGTGGCATCCACCCGCACCTCACCGCGGTAACCGGACCGGCCACCACCCCGGGCAATCGACTTCGACACGATCGAAGACTGCGTATACGGCGCCATGTGGATCATCTTCGCGCCCGCATCCTGATGCTGACCGGGACCCGCGAACGCCACCGACAGGGTCTCCCCCTTAGCGTGCTCACCCATCAAATAAATCGACGGGTACTTCATCGTGACCTTGGAACCGATGTTGCCGTCGATCCACTCCATCGTGGCACCCTCCGCCGCCGTCGCACGCTTCGTGACCAGGTTGTAGACGTTCGTGGACCAGTTCTGAATAGTCGTGTAGCGAACGCGGGCATTCTTCTTCACCACAATCTCGACCACCGCGGAGTGCAGAGAATCAGACGAGTAGATCGGGGCCGTGCACCCCTCGATGTAGTGCACGTAGCTGCCCTCGTCCGCGATGATCAGGGTGCGCTCAAACTGCCCCATATTCTCCGTATTGATGCGGAAGTAGGCCTGCAACGGGATCTCCACGTGCACGCCCGGCGGCACATACACGAAAGAGCCGCCCGACCACACCGAGGTGTTCAACGCCGCGAACTTGTTATCGCCGGAGGGAATGATCGTGCCGAAGTACTCCTCGAAGAACTCCGGATGCTCCCTCAACGCCGTGTCGGTATCCATGAAGATGACACCCTGCGCAGCCAATTCCTCGTTGATCTGGTGATAAACCACCTCAGACTCATACTGGGCCGCGACACCGGAGACAAGACGCTGACGCTCAGCCTCGGGAATGCCGAGCTTCTCATAGGTGCTCTTGATGTCCTCGGGCAGGTCATCCCACGTCTGGGCCTGCTTCTCCGTGGAACGCACGAAATACTTGATGTTGTCGAAATCGATGCCCGACAGGTCAGCACCCCAGGTCGGCATCGGCTTGCGCTCGAACAACTCAAGGGCCTTGAGGCGACGCTGCAGCATCCACTCAGGCTCGCCCTTGAGATTGGAGATATCAGTCACCACCTCCGGCGAGATCCCACGGCGGGCGGAGGCACCAGCAGCATCGGAGTCGGACCACCCGAATTCGTAGACACCAAGCCCCGCAAGTTCGGGGCGGTCAAGCAGGACGTCAGACATATTTACCTCTTCTCCCATCCACGGCAACCCGGATATTAGTCCGGTCGTTCCCAGAATGGCCTCCAGCGGAGACCCGGTCTGGGATCGGTTGTGTGGGCGGCTACGTTGCGTACCTAAGATGTTTAAGGACGACGGGGTGGAGCGCCGCGGTTGTGTCAACCGCTACGTTCCCGCCCATGAAACACCTAATTCTACAGGCTGGCGACGGGTTCAGCGGTGCGATCCGGCGTTTTCACATGTGGTCATCGAAGAGGGAGCAGAACCGGTGAATCGAATTACGGCGTGGTTGCCGACCAGGATTGACAGGCGTGTGCGTGTGATCGCGTGGATCTACCTCACCGCCCAGATTCTGTTGGTCGGGACGGGTGGTCTGGTGCGCCTGACCAGCTCGGGCCTCGGTTGCCCCACCTGGCCCAAGTGCACCGCGGACTCAGTCGTCAACACGCCCGAGATGGGCATCCACGGTTACATCGAATTCGGCAATCGCCTGCTCGGAGTTGCCCTCGGCCTGGTCGCGATCGCGGCCTTCCTCGCCGTGGTGCGCCTCCGTAAGGAACGCCCCGACCTGTTCTGGGTCGCCCTGCTCGCGGGGTTGGGCATCCCCGCGCAGGCCGTTATCGGCGGCATCAGCGTTCTTGCCCGGCTGAACCCCTATGTGGTCGGCATCCACTTCGTGATCTCCGTAATCCTGGTCGTGTTGTGCACCGTCTTCGTGCACCGGGTCTACACCGGCCGGGTGCCGCGCACCCTCGCGGTTCCGGTCTGGTATCGGACGCTGGCATATGTGACGAGCGCGGTCGTGTTCGTCACGATCCTCGTCGGCATCCTCACCACCGGCTCGGGCCCGCACGCCGGGGATGCGGATGCTCCCCGCACGGGCCTTGACCCCGAAATCCTGCAGCACGTGCACAGCTGGCCGGCCTACGTCACCGTTGCCCTCACCGTGGTTCTCCTGGTCGCGGCCTTCTCTCGCGCTCTGCCGACGCAGGGCTGGGCACTTCTCCTTCTGCTCGTCGAGGCCATGCAGGTCGGCGTCGGCCTGATCCAGTCCAACACGGGGCTGCCTGCCGGGTTGGTCGGCATCCACATGGTGCTCTCCTGCGTGCTCGTGGCCATCCTGACCGCGCTCGTCCTGAACCTCAGCACACCGATGGACATGCGGGTGTCCCCCAGTGCGACCACCCCCGACCTGGTCGGTCGCCGGTAGCGACGTCAGTCCTCGTCGTTTGGGTGTGGTCATCACAGCCCGAACGCCGTGCCCGGTGTCGAATGGCAGCTGCGGGCTAGAACGGGAGCAGCGGATCAACTCCGACGGCCAGGAACAACAGGGTGAGATAGGCGATCGAACCGTGGAAGACGCGCATCGGCGACACCTCCGCGTAGCGGATCGCCAGGCCGTACAGCCGGTGCGTCTCGGAGATGAACCAGGCGCCGGTCACCAGGGCTACGAAGAGGTACAGCAGGCCCATGCCGGCGATCGGCACGAGCAGGAGCGAGCAGGCGACGGTCGCCCAGGCGTACAGGATGACCTGTAGGCCCACCTGGCTGCGGCCGCGCACGACGGCCAGCATCGGCACGCCGGCGGCCTGATAGTCGTCACGGTATTTCATGGACAGCGGCCAGTAGTGCGGCGGCGTCCACAGGAAGATGATCAGGAACAGGATGACGGGCGGCCATGACAGGTCGCCGGTCACGGCGGCCCAGCCGATGAGCACGGGCATGCAGCCCGCGATGCCGCCCCAGACGATGTTCTGGGCCGTGCGGCGTTTCAGAACCATCGTGTAGAGGACGACATAGAGCAGGATGGCACCCAGCGACAGGGCCGCGGCGAGCCAGTTCGTGAAGGCCAGCAGCCAGAGAATCGATGCCAGACCGACCAGCCACGCGAACACCAGGGCCTGCCGGTCGGTGAGTTCCCCCGTGACGAGCGGGCGATTTTGGGTACGCTTCATCAGCCGGTCGATGTCCCGGTCGATGTAGCAGTTGAACGCCCCGGCAGAGCCGGCGCTAAGCGAACCACCGATCAGGGTTGCCACGACCAGCCACAGGCTCGGGATGCCCTGTTCGGCCAGGATCATCGTGGGAGCGGTGACCACCAGGAGCAGTTCCACGACCCGCGGCTTGGTCAGCGAGAGGTAGGCCCTTGCCGTGCGCCGGAGCGTGCGTGGGGTGCTCAGGGTGTGGGTTTCGGCGGCTCCGGGCAAGGCTCCTCCAACGCTGGTGACAGTGACTGTGATTCTAGGCGAACTGTCGGATCCGAAACCGTCGCCGGGCCGCCGGGGATGCGTCACGAGACGACACATCACGGGTCCGAACCGGCGTTGCCTATACTGGGGGTGCTCGCCAATCTCGGTGCATGCATGCTGATCCACCGGAACCGGGCATCTGCTGCGACACCGTGATGACGCTGATGTCCTCGGGCGCGCACAATAGCGGGTGCGGGTTCTCAGCAACCTTCTCCCTCGTCTTCAGAAGGGTCAATATCAAGTGGCAGCACTGCAGTGGGATTCGATTGACAGCACGGCGGTCGACACCGCACGCCTCCTCGCGGCCGATGCCGTGGAGAAGGTCGGGAACGGGCATCCCGGTACCGCGATGAGCCTCGCTCCCGCGGCCTACCTCCTGTTCCAGAAGGTGATGCGGCGTGACCCGTCCGACAACGAGTGGATCGGTCGGGACCGTTTCATCCTTTCGGTCGGCCACAGCTCGCTCACCCAGTACGTGCAGTTGTACCTCGGTGGCTACGGACTCGAGCTCGACGACCTGAAGGCTCTGCGCACCTGGGGTTCCAAGACGCCCGGGCACCCGGAGTACGGCCACACCGATGGGGTCGAGATCACGACCGGTCCTCTGGGCCAGGGTCTGGCCTCCGCCGTCGGCTTCGCCTACGCCTCCCGCTTCGAGCGCGGACTGTTCGACCCGGAGGCGTCGGTCGGCACGAGCCCGTTCGATCACTTCGTGTACGTGGTCGCCGGCGACGGCGACCTGCAGGAAGGCATCACGAGCGAGGCCTCCTCCCTGGCCGGCCACCAGCAGCTCGGCAACCTGATCGCGATCTACGACAGCAACCAGATCTCCATCGAGGACGACACCAACATCGCCTTCACCGAGGATGTCGCGGCCCGCTACTCGGCCTATGACTGGCATGTGCAGACGGTCGACTGGAAGAAGACCGGCGCCTACGTCGAAGACGTCGCCGCGCTCAACGACGCGATCGAGGCGGCCCAGGCCGTCACCGATAAGCCGTCGCTGATCATCCTGAAGACCATCATCGGCTGGCCCAGCCCGAAGAAGCAGAACACCGGCAAGATCCACGGTTCGGCGCTCGGCGCCGAGGAGCTGGCCGCCGTCAAAACGGTCCTCGGTTTCGACCCCGCACAGGCCTTCGAGGTCGCCGACGAGGTCATCGCGCACACCCGTCAGGCCGTGGACCGCGGGGCCGCCGCCCACTCCGCCTGGAACGTCGAGTTCGACGCCTGGGCGACCGCCAACCCCGAGCGCAAGATCCTGCTCGATCGGGTGCTCTCCGGCGACCTGCCCGACGGCGTCGAGGCCGCCCTGCCCGTCTTCCCCGCCGGCACGGAGGTATCGACCCGTGCCGCGTCCGGCAAGGTCCTCACCGCGCTCGGCACGGTCGTCCCCGAGCTGTGGGGTGGCTCCGCCGACCTCGCAGAATCGAACAACACCACCATTGGTGGCGCTGCCTCCTTCATTCCGAGCGAGCACTCCACCGGCGAATGGACCGGCAACCCCTACGGCCGCGTGCTGCACTTCGGCATCCGCGAACACGCCATGGCCGCCATCCTGAACGGTATTGTGCTGCATGGGAACACCCGCCCCTTCGGCGGCACCTTCCTGATCTTCAGCGACTACATGCGCCCGGCCATCCGCCTGGCCGCGCTGATGCAGGCCCCCTCGGTCTTCGTCTGGACCCACGACTCCGTCGCCCTCGGCGAGGACGGCCCCACCCACCAGCCGATCGAGCAGCTCGCGACCCTGCGCGCCATCCCCGGACTCGACGTGGTGCGCCCCGGCGACGCCAACGAGGTGTCCTGGGCGTGGAAGACGATTCTCGAGCGCCGCCAGGGACCGGCCGGTATCGTGCTGACCCGCCAGAACATTCCCGTGTTCGAGCGCGGCGAGGGCGACGCCACCGGCGACGTGCTCGCATCCGCCCGGAACGTGGCGAAGGGCGCCTACGTGCTCGCTGAGGCTGCGGGCGGCACCCCTGAGGTGATCCTGATCGGCACCGGCTCCGAGGTGCAGCTGGCCCTGGCGGCCCGCGAGCAGCTCCAGACCGAAGGCATCAGCGCGCGCGTCGTGTCGGCCCCCAGCCTCGAATGGTTCCGGGAGCAGAGCGCCGAGTACCGCGAGGCTGTCCTGCCCGCATCGATCACCGCCCGGGTATCCGTCGAGGCGGGCATCGCGTTGACCTGGGACAAGTACGTCGGCGACCGCGGCCGCAGCGTCTCGATCGAGCACTTCGGCGCGTCGGCCGACTACAAGACCCTGTTCCGTGAATTCGGCATCACGACGGATGCCGTCGTCGCCGCCGCCAAGGAATCCCTCGCCGCGCACTGAACCCGCCACGCCGCGACACCACACACCTGAATACCCTGCATTCCAAGGAGATACGAATTATGACTGAGAACACTCCCCTCGCCGAGCTGTCATTGGCCGGCGTCAGCATTTGGCTGGACGACCTGTCCCGGGAACGCATCACTTCCGGCGGCCTGGCGAACCTGATCGACACGAAGAACATCGTCGGCGTGACCACCAACCCGACGATCTTCGCCGGCGCCCTCAGCAAGGGCGAGGCGTACGCGGAGCAGGTGGCCGCGCTTGCCGCCGCCGGCACCAGCGTGCACGACGCCGTGTTCGAGATCACCACCGACGATGTGACCGCGGCCAGCGATATCTTCCGCCCGGTTTACGATCGCACCCGCGGCGTCGACGGGCGCGTGTCGATCGAGGTCGAGCCCGGGCTTGCCCACGACGCGGCCGGCACGGTCACGCAGGCCCAGGAACTGTGGGCGAAGGTCAATCGACCCAACGCCATGATCAAGATCCCCGCAACGGTGGAAGGTCTCGAGGCGATCACCGCGACGATCGCCCTCGGCATCAGCGTCAACGTCACCCTGATCTTCAGCCTCGAACGTCACCGCCAGGTCATCAACGCGTACCTGTCCGGTTTGGAGAAGGCCAAGGCGGCCGGCCTCGACCTCAGCGTGATCCACTCCGTTGCGTCGTTCTTCGTCTCGCGGGTCGACACCGAGATCAACTCCCGCCTCGAGGTCATCGGGACGACAGCCGCGCTTGCGCTCAAGAGCAAGGCCGGCGTCGCGAACGCCCAGCTCGCCTATCAGGTCTACGAGGAAGCCTTCTCCACCGAGCGCGCCCTCGGCCTGATCAGCGCCGGAGCCAACAAGCAACGCCCGCTCTGGGCCTCCACCGGCGTCAAGGACCCCAGCCTCCCCGACACCCTGTATGTGACCAACCTGGTCGCGCCCGGGGTCGTCAACACCATGCCGGAGAAGACCCTCGAGGCCACACTCGACCACGGCGTCATCCCCGCGAACTCCATCACCGGCGCGTACGACGAAGCCAACCTGGTTCTCGACGCACTCGCGAACGAGGGTATCTCGTACAACGACGTCACCCAGGTTCTCGAGGCCGAAGGCGTGGCCAAGTTCATCGTTTCGTGGAATGAACTCCTCGAGACCGTGACCACTGCCCTCGAGACCGCCACGACGACCAAGACCGGGGCGGCACTGTGAGCTTCCACATCTCCGTGAGCGGCGCGGCGGCCGAGGCCGTTCGCACCACCGTCCCGACCCTGGTGGCCGACCTCGTCGCATCCGGGATCACCGCCCTCGACCCGGCCCTCTGGGGCCCCGAAGCCGAAGCCGAAGCCGCGAAACGACTCGGTTGGACCGAGTCCGTCACGGATTCCCGTCCACTGGTCGCGGAGATCCTTGCCCTGCGCGACTCCCTGCGGGCCGGCGGAGTCACCCGTATCGCCCTCGCCGGCATGGGTGGCTCGTCGCTGGCCCCCGAGGTCATCACCCGCACCGCGGGCGTGAACCTCACCGTGCTCGACTCCACCGACCCCGGTCAGGTCCTCGCGGCCCTCGGCGAGAACCTGGCCGCCACCGCGCTCGTGGTGTCGTCGAAGTCCGGCTCAACGGCCGAGACCGACAGCCAGCGCCGTGTCTTCGAGCGCGCTTTCCACGAGGCCGGCATCGACCCGGTCGAGCGCATCATCATCGTGACCGACCCTGGCTCCCCCCTCGACGCGGATGCCCGCTCGGTGGGCTACCGCGTCTTCAACGCGGACCCCACGGTCGGTGGACGTTTCTCGGTGTTGACCGCGTTCGGACTCGTTCCGTCCGGCCTTGCCGGCGTGGACATCGCCGGGCTGCTTGACGAGGCCGAGGCCATTTCGCTTTCCCTCGCCGTGGACACCGCCGAGAACCCGGGGCTCATCCTGGGTGCGGCCATCGCCGCGACCACCCCGCGCCGCGACAAGCTCGCAATCGTCGAAGATGGCACCCACATCGTCGGTTTCGCCGACTGGGCCGAACAGCTGATCGCCGAATCCACCGGCAAACAGGGCATCGGCATCCTTCCCGTCGTGCTCGACCTGGACGCCCCCGAGCTGACCCTGGACCTGCCTGACCTGCAGGTTGTTCGCCTGGTCTCCGACGCCGGCCTCGACGTGTTCTCCGACAACGGCGGACACGACGAGATCCGGGTCAGCGGCACCCTCGGCGCGCAGTTCCTCGTCTGGGAGTATGCCACCGCCGTCGCCGGCCGCCTGCTGGGCATCAACCCGTTCGACCAGCCGGATGTCGAGGCCGCCAAGAACGCGACCCGCGGTCTCCTCGACGCCCGTCCCGAACCGGTCCCCGCCGCGTTCATCACGGACGGAATCGAGATCCGCGGCACCGCGCACGTGATCGGCGCCGCCAGCGACCTGCCCTCCGCTATCGATGCCCTGATCGAGGAGCTGGGCACGGACGGCTACATCTCCGTGCAGGCCTACGTCAACCGGCTGGAACTGCCCCAGCTCGCCGAAATCCGTGATCTGTTAGCCGCACTGGCCAAGCGCCCGGTCACGTTCGGCTGGGGACCGCGGTTCCTGCACTCCACCGGCCAGCTGCACAAGGGCGGACCGGCCACCGGGGTGTTCCTGCAGATCCTCACCACCCCGGACGTCGACCTCGACATCCCGGAGCGCCCCTTCACGTTCGGGGAACTCATCCAGGCCCAGGCTAGCGGTGACGCCAGCGTACTGGCGGACCACGGTCGCCCCGTACTGACGTTGACGCTGACCGACCCGGCCATGAACATCGCCACCCTGTTCGACGCACTGCGCTAACCCGTTCGGCGCCGGTCCGCGGGCCGGCGCCGAACAACGTGCTCGAACGCCACACCTCGAAGGAGTTGCATGTCCCCGGTGGAAATCACCCCGGAGTTCAATCCACTGCGTTCACCGAACGACTACCGTCTGAATCGCATCGCCGGGCCCAGCAGCTTGGTGATCTTCGGCGTCACCGGTGACCTGTCGCGGAAGAAACTCATGCCGGCCGTCTATGACCTCGCCAACCGCGGCCTCCTCCCGCCGGGTTTCGCGCTCGTCGGATTCGCACGCCGCGACTGGACCAACGAGGACTTCATGAAAGTCGTGCACGACTCGGTCAAGGAGTACGCGCGCACCGAGTTCAACGAGGACGTCTGGACCCAGCTGGCAGAGGGCATCCGTTTCGTGCCGGGGTCGTTCGACGACGCCGCGTCGTTCCAACTGCTCAAAGACACCATCGCGCAACTCGATCGGGAGCGCGGGACGATGGGCAACCATGCGTTCTACCTGTCGATCCCGCCGAAGGCATTCCCGCAGGTCACGGAGCAGCTGCGCCGCTCCGGCCTGGCCGAGCAGACGGACGGGCAGTGGCGGCGGGTCGTAATCGAAAAGCCGTTCGGCAGTGACCTGCAGACGGCGCGCGAACTGAACGCCGTGGTCGAGTCGGTCTTTCCGCCCGACTCGGTCTTCCGCATCGACCATTACCTGGGCAAGGAGACGGTGCAGAACATTCTGGCCCTCCGCTTCGCGAACCAGTTGTACGAACCGATCTGGAACGCCAACTACGTCGACCACGTGCAGATCACCATGGCCGAGGACATCGGCGTGGGCGGTCGGGCCGGCTACTACGACGGCATCGGCGCAGCCCGGGACGTCATCCAGAACCACCTGCTGCAGCTTCTGGCGCTAACCGCCATGGAGGAACCCATCTCCTTCGACGCTGCCGACCTGCGCACGGAGAAAGAGAAGGTTCTCGCCTCCGTCCGGCTTCCCGACGACCTCGCCCGTGGCACGGCCCGCGGCCAGTATGCCGGCGGTTGGCAGGGCGGCGAGAAGGTCGTGGGGTTTCTGGACGAGGACGGGATGGACCCCGAATCCCGCACCGAAACGTATGCCGCGCTGCGGCTGACCATTGAGAACCGCCGGTGGTCGGGGGTGCCTTTCTACCTGCGTGCGGGCAAGCGCCTGGGCCGCCGGGTGACCGAGATCGCCGTGGTGTTCAAACGAGCCCCCCAGCACCTCTTCGGCAAGGGGAACTCCGCACCGTTGGGCGAGAATGCCCTGGTCATCCGGGTGCAGCCCGACGAAGGCGTCACCATCCGTTTCGGCTCCAAGGTGCCCGGTGCCGGCATGCAGGTGCGCGACGTGACGATGGACTTCGGCTACGGCCACGCCTTCACCGAGGCCAGCCCCGAGGCCTATGAGCGGCTCATCCTCGACGTGCTCCTGGGCGACCCGCCGCTCTTTCCCCGGCACGAGGAGGTCGAGCTCTCGTGGAAGATTCTCGACCCGATCGAGGAGTTCTGGGCGAAGCAGGGCCAACCCGAGCAATACCGGCCGGGAACCTGGGGTCCGGTCTCGGCCGACGAACTGCTGTCCCGCGACGGCCGACACTGGAGACGCCCATGATCGTCGATCTGCCCAACACGACCACCTCCAAGATCTCCAAGGCCCTGGTGCGCATCCGCGAAGAAGGCGGCGCGGTGGCCCTCGGCCGCGTACTTACGCTCATCATCGCGTCCACCATGGGCCGCGAGGAAGAGGCCATCGAGGCCGCGAACGACGCGTCCAGAGAACACCCCATGCGCGTGATCGTGCTGTCGACCATGGACCAGGATGACACGGCCTCCCCATTCGCCCCCCGCGTCGACGCGGAAATCCGTGTCGGCGGGGACGCGGGCGCCAGCGAGGTCATCGTGCTGCGCGCCTTCGGTGAGGCCGCCAGCGACCCGGAAAGCCTGGTCACCGGCCTGCTCCTGCCCGACGCCCCCGTCGTGGCCTGGTGGCCCGGTGTGGCGCCCACTGTGCCAGCGGATTCGCCCCTCGGACGCATCGCCCAACGGCGTATCACGGATGCTTCCGCGCAGCCCGACCCGCAGGCCGCGCTTCATCACCTCTGCAGTTCATACCGTCCCGGCGACACGGACTTCGCCTGGACCCGCCTCACCCTCTGGCGCGCCCAGCTGGCGGCGGTCCTCGACCAGCCGCCCTACCTGCCCGTGACCGCCGTGCAGGTGGCCGGTGCCGCGGACTCGCCGTCCACGACCCTGCTCGCCGCCTGGCTCGCCCTGCAACTGCAGGTCTCGGTGGACTACGAGTTCACGACGGGGCCGCTGTCCCACGGCATCCGGAGTGTGCACCTGACGCGCTCGGCCGGGCTCATCTCGCTCGAACGAGACGTGCCCGACGTCGCCAGACTCACCCAGCCCGGCCAACCCGTTCAGGACCTCACCCTCAAGCGCCGGAGCCTGCGGGACTGCCTCAGCGACGAGCTGCGCCGCCTCGACCCCGATGAGCTGTATGGTGAGGTCATCACGCGCGGCCTACCGCACCTTGACAATGTGGTCGCAGAACACAACGAAGGACGACCGTGACCAACGAACGACGCGTACTCGTGCACACCGATCGCGCGGCCCTGGCCGCCTCGGTGGCGGCCCGATTCATCACAACGACCGTGGATCTCCTGCACGAACAGGGAGAAGTCAACGTGGTCCTGGCCGGCGGCAGCGTCGCGATCGAGGTCTTGGAAGCTGTCAACGCCTCCGCGGCCCGCGACACCATCGACTGGGGCCTGGTCACGTTCTGGTGGGGTGACGAGCGCTGGGTACCCAAGGCGCACCCCGACCGCAACGAGCGCCAGGCGCGCACCGCCCTACTCGACCACATCCAGATCCCGGAAGCGAACATCCACCCCTTCGCCGCCTCGGACGAGGGAGTCGACCTCGACACCGCAGTCGAGAGCTACGCCGCGCTGCTCGAGTCCGCCTCGATCGAGGGAACCGACCTGCCGCGCTTCGACATCACCTTCCTCGGCGTGGGGCCGGACGGCCACGTCGCCTCCCTGTTCCCGCACCAGGCCGGCATCCGCGAACACAGCAAGAGCGTGCTCGCCGTGCGCAACTCTCCCAAGCCCCCCGCGGAGCGGCTCAGCCTCAGCCGACCGGCCCTCAACTCCTCACGATGCGTGTGGATGGTGCTGGCCGGGCCGGACAAGGCATCGGCGCTCGGTCTCGCCCTGGCCGGCGCCAGCCGCGACGAGGTGCCCGTGGCGGGCATCAAGGGCCGCCGGTACACGAACTTCTTCGTCGACCGGGAGGCCGCTGCGGAGGTTCCCGAGAACCTCACCGCGTCGACGTTCTAGAACAGTCACCCGCTCGGGCAGACCCGTGCACTGAGAAAGGCCCCGACTCCGGTCGGGGCCTTTCTCAGTGCACGACAGGCGCGCGGGTCCAAACGTCAGTTCGTTGCGGACAGCTTGCCCCGGCGCACGCGCAACTGCTGCAACGCTTCTTCGAGAAGCGATTCTGCCTCTTCCTCGGTGCGGCGTTCCTTCACATAAGCCAGGTGCGTCTTGTACGGTTCGAGCTTGACCACCGACGGTGGGTTCTCTTTGTCGCGCCCGGCCGGGAGCCCCGACGAGGGGCAGTCGATGGTCACCGGGATCTCCTCATCGGGGAGGTTCGCCGCGAAGTAACGCACGGTCTCGTTGCCTAGGGCGTCCCAGTAGGACACCCTGATGCGGTCCGCGTGAAAACCGCGGTCCTGCTCGCCCATGGGGCCGGCACCGACCCGGGATCCTCTGATTGCGCTGCCACCAGATGCCATTATGTTCCTCCGCTTGAAAAGGGCGTTGTAGCCGATTGACCGGTTGAGCGAGAGCTCGTCGAAACTGTGAAACGGGAGGCTAAAGCCCCGTGTCGAACTTGGTGATGAGTCCCAGGATTACGATGCAGGTAATCCAGAGCAACCCCAGGATGACGGTGATGCGGTTGAGGTTGCGTTCCGCCACACCGGACGCACCGAGGTTGGAGGTGACACCTCCGCCGAACATGTCGGACAGACCGCCACCACGCCCCTTGTGTAGCAAAATGAGCATGGTCAACAGGAGACTCGTAATTCCGAGCAACACCTGCAGCACAACCTGGAGAATCTCCACGCGAAACCTTTCACAGTGCGATGAGCCTAAAAAAACCCATCAAGATCAGTGATAATCATAGCCTGACTCACGAACCAGCCCACCGACCCCCTGTTGGGGGCCGGTGGGCTGGATCGAGGCCTGCTGCCGAGTTGAGACAGCAGATGTGGTGCAGTTGTCTTGTTACAGACCGACGTGCTGCTGGAACCGGACGATGCTCGAGAATTCGTCGATATCCAGGCTGGCGCCGCCCACCAGGGCGCCGTCCACGTTCGGCTCGCGCATGAAGCCCGCGATATTCGAACCCTTCACGGAACCGCCGTACAGGATGCGGGTCTTGTCGGCCACATCCTGGCCCAGCGTCTCCGTGAGCACGAGACGCAGTTGCGCCGCCACCTGCTCGGCCTGCTCCGGCGTTGCCGCCTTACCGGAACCGATCGCCCAGACGGGCTCGTAGGCGACGACGAAGTCGGCCGCGTTAGTCACGCCGGCCAGGGCCGCGCGCAGCTGGGCGACCGGTACGGCGCTCGGGCCGTGCAGTTCCAGGTCCGCGGCAGACTCGCCGACGCAGATGATCGGAACCAGGTTGTGCTTGAGCGCTGCCGTGACCTTCGCCGCGACGATCTCGTCAGTCTCGGCGTGCAGTGTGCGGCGCTCGGAGTGACCGATCAACACATACTTGCACTCAAGCTGCGCGAGGAACGAGCCGGAGATTTCACCGGTGTACGCGCCCGAATCCTGGGCCGACAGGTCCTGCCCGCCGAAGGCGATCGGGAGCTTGTCAGCGGAGACGAGCGTCTGCACGGAGCGGAGGTCGGTAAACGGTGGGAACACCGCGACCTCGACCGCTGCGACATCATGCTTCGCATCCTTGAGATTCCAGGCGAGCTTCTGGACGAACGCGATGGCCTGGAGGTGGTCCAGGTTCATCTTCCAGTTGCCGGCAATCAGCGGAGTGCGCCGTGGGTGTTCGTTTACTGCCATCCGAGGACCTCCAGTCCTGGCAGGCGCTTACCTTCGAGGAACTCGAGGCTCGCGCCGCCGCCGGTAGAAATGTGACCGAACTGGTCATCGGTGAAACCGAGAATGCGCACGGCCGCGGCCGAATCTCCACCACCGACGACACTCAGGCCGTCGACCTCGGTCAGCGCGCCGGCCACCGCACGGGTGCCCTCCGCGAACGGCGCCAACTCGAACACGCCCATCGGACCGTTCCAGAAGACCGTCTTCGACGACCGGATGATGTCGGCGAACGCCGCACCGGTTTCCGGTCCGATGTCCAGGCCGAGACCGGAGGCGCCGAACGTGGTGCTCTCGATCGCGTCGGCCGGGGTGACCGCTACCTCGGCGTCTGCCCCGAATTTGGAGGCGACAACGATATCCGTCGGCAGCACGATCCGCACGCCCAGGCGCTCCGCTTCCTGAAGGTAACCGCGAACGGTTTCAATCTGGTCGACCTCCAGCAGGCTTGCGCCCACCGTGTGTCCCTGAGCAGCGAGGAACGTGTACGCCATGCCGCCGCCGATGAGCAGCGAGTTGACGCGGGGCAGCAGGTGCCCGATGACGCCGAGCTTGTCGGACACCTTCGAGCCACCCAGAACGACCGCGTACGGCGCTTCGGGCTTCTCGGTGAGGCGGTCCAGGACTTCGAGCTCAGCGGCGATCAGAAGGCCGGCCGCGCTGGGAAGGATCCCGGCGAGGTCGTACACACTGGCCTGCTTGCGGTGCACGACGCCAAAGCCGTCCGAGACGAGCACATCGCCCAGAGCGGAGAGCTCCGTGGCGAAGGCGCCGCGCTCGGCGTCATCCTTGGCGGTCTCCCCCGCGTTGAAGCGGAGGTTCTCGAGAACAACCACCTCACCGTCAGTGAGGGCGGCAACGGCAGCCTGAGCCGACGCGCCGACCGTGTCCGTGGCGAATGCCACGTCCGCGCCCAGGAGCTCGCCGAGACGATCGGCAACGGGAGCCAGGCTGTATTTGGTTTCCGGTGCGCCCTTCGGGCGACCGAGGTGCGACACGATCACAACTCGCGCGCCTTGCTCGATGAGGGCCTTGATGGTGGGCAAGGATGCCCGGACGCGCCCATCGTCGGTGATCTGACCGTCTTGCAACGGCACATTCAGGTCACAACGGACGATGACGCGCTTTCCGCCGAGCTGCCCCAGTGAATCAATAGTACGCAGCGTCACTGCGGACCCCGTTAGAGGCTCTTGGCGACGAGCGCGGTGAGGTCAACCATGCGGTTGGAGTAGCCCCATTCGTTGTCGTACCATGCGGACAGTTTGACCTGGTCGCCGATGACGCGAAGCAGGCCGGCGTCGAAGATCGAGGAGTGCGGGTCGGTGACGATGTCACTGGAGACGATCTCGTCTTCCGTGTACATGAGGATGCCCTTGAGGGGACCCTCAGCGGCAGCCTTGTACGCGGCCTTGATGGCCTCGACGGTGACGGGACGCTCAGCAACGACGGTGAGGTCGGTGATGGAGCCGGTGGGAACCGGAACGCGCAGCGCGAAGCCGTCCAGCTTGCCCTTGAGCTCGGGCAGAACCAGGCCGAGGGCCTTGGCGGCACCGGTCGAGGTCGGAATGATGTTCAGAGCGGCCGCGCGGGCACGACGCAGGTCAGAGTGCGGGCCGTCCTGCAGGTTCTGGTCGGCCGTGTACGCGTGGATCGTGGTCATCAGACCGTGCTTGATGCCGAAGTTGTCGTTGAACACCTTCGCGAGGGGCGCGAGGCAGTTCGTGGTGCACGACGCGTTGGAGATGATGTCGAACTTGGCCGGGTCGTAGTCCGCCTCATTGACGCCCATGACAATGGTTGCCGCATCGCCGGAGGCCGGAGCGGAAACGATGACCTTCTTGGCACCGGCGGTGATGTGCTTGCGCGCATCCTCGGCCTTGGTGAAGCGTCCGGTGGATTCGATCACGATGTCGACGCCCAGGGCTGCCCAGGGCAGGTTGGCGGGGTCGCGCTCGGCAAGGACCTTAATCGGCTTGCCGTTGACGAGGATGGTGTCTCCATCGACCTCGACCGTGGCGGGAAGGCGACCGGTGATGGAGTCATATTTAAGAAGGTGAGCCAGCGTCTTCGCCTCGGTGAGGTCGTTCACGGCGACGATCTCGATGTCGCTGCCCTGGGCCAGGACGGCGCGAAGATAATTACGGCCAATGCGGCCAAATCCGTTAATACCAATCTTTACAGACACGAATGTCTCCTATTCTTGTGCGCCGAAGCGCGTTGTGGTGGGTGAATCGGACGGGCTGCGGGCCCCCGTAGGGGCCGACTCCTCTCAGGAGAGGAGCAGCAGTCCGGTGGTCTTTTCGCGTGCGATGGTAAAGCGCTCCTGGACGTTGGCCCAGTTGACGATGTTCCAGAACGCCTTCACATAGTCCGCACGGACGTTGCGGTAGTCGAGGTAGTACGCGTGCTCCCAGACGTCGAGCATCAGCACCGGAATCGTGCCGGCCGCAAAGTTGGCCTGCTGGTCGAAGAACTGCTGAATGATCAGGCGCTGGCCGATCGAGTCCCAGGCGAGCACCGCCCAGCCGGAGCCCTGTACGCCAAGGGCCACGGCCGCGAAGTGGGCCTGGAACTTGTCGAAGGAACCGAAGTTGTCCTCGATCGCGCTAGCCAGGTCACCGGTAGGCTTGTCTCCGCCATCGGGCGACAGGTTGGTCCAGAAGATCGAGTGGTTGACGTGGCCGCCGAGGTTGAACGCGAGGTCCTTCTCGAGCTTGTTCACGTAGGTGAGGTTGCCGCTGTCGCGAGCCTCGGCCAGCTGGGCCAGGGCGGTGTTGGCCCCGGTGACGTAGGCCTGGTGGTGCTTGCCGTGATGAAGTTCCATGATGGTGCCGCTGATACTCGGCGCAAGGGCCGAGTAGTCGTAGGCCAGAGCCGGAAGTGTGTATTCAGCCAAGGTGCATCTCCTCTGTAGTTGTCGGCGCGAAACGCTCCGCCACCCGTTCGTGAGCAACCATTCCAGTCTACTCAGGATGCGCTGTGGCTGTGACGAACGTGGATGAACGCTGAACGCCGGGCAGATCAGACGTCATCGAGGTCGGCCGGGAGGTTCGAGTCCGTGCCCGGGATGCCCAGGTCGGCGGCCTTCTTGTCGGCCATGGCCAGCAGGCGACGGATGCGGCCGGCGACGGCATCCTTCGTCATGGGCGGATCCGCGTGGTGACCGAGCTCGTCGAGGCTGGAGTCGCGGAAGGCGAGGCGCAGCTCACCCGCATAGCGGAGGTGCTCCGGGATCTCCTCGTCAAGGATTTCCATGGCGCGCTGCACGCGCGCGCACGCGGCCACCGCGGCCTGAGCGGAGCGGCGCAGGTTCGCGTCGTCGAAGTTGACCAGTCGGTTCGCAGTCGCGCGCACCTCGCGACGCTGGCGGAGGGCCTCCCAGTTGAGCACGGTCTCCTGCGCCCCCATCTGCACGAGCATGGCGCCGATGGCGTCGCCGTCACGGATGACGACACGGTGCACGCCCCGAACCTCACGCGCCTTGGCGACGACTCCGAGGCGTCCGGCGGCTCCCACAAGGGCCATGGCAGATTCATTCCCGGGGCAGGTGACCTCCAGCGCCGCCGAACGACCCGGGTCGGTCAGAGAGCCGTGGGCGAGGAAGGCTCCACGCCAAACGGCGGCGATCTCTTCCTTCGAGCCCGTGGTGAGCCGGTTCGGCAGACCGCGAATCGGGCGCCGTCTCGCGTCGAGCAGCCCGGTCTGGCGCGCGAGGGTCTCGCCGCCGTCAAGCACTCGCACCAGGTAGTGGCTGGCGCGCCGCAGGCCGGCGGCGGGGATCACGGTCACGTCGCTGCGCACACCGTAGAGCTCGGCGAGGTCTTTGCGCACCCTCCTGGCAAGGAGGGGGGTGTCGAGCTCCGACTCGATGGCGATCCGGCCGGAAATCATGTGCAGTCCGCCGGAGAATCGGAGAATGGTGGCCAGTTCCGCTGCACGCACCGTGGTCTTTGAAATTTCGACGCGAGCAAGCTCGTCTTTGACGTCGGCGGTGAGTGCCAATCGCTTGTCCATTCTGTCGTCCTGGCCTGAAGTGGGGCCGAGTTGTAGTCGTTCTGGCCGGAGTGGGCGTCTGCTGGATGCAGTCGCCCGTGGCCGGGTTATTCCCGTCCGAGGTCGCGATTCTTGACGCTGACCGCGACACCGGGGAAGTCCTTGACCAGGGCCGCTATTTCCGCGGCCATGGCGACCGAGCGGTGCTTGCCGCCCGTGCACCCGACCGCGATGGTCGCGTGGCGTTTGTTCTCCCGCTGGTACCCCGCGAGGACCGGTTCCAGGGCCGCCGCGTAGTGCGAGATGAACTCCCGCGCCCCGGTCTGGGCGAGAACAAAATCCCGCACCTCGGAGTCTTGGCCGTTGTGGCTGCGCAGCTCGGGAACCCAGAACGGGTTGGGAAGGAAACGCACATCGGCGACCATGTCGACGTCGGTGGGAAGGCCGTATTTGAAGCCGAAACTCATCAGCGTGACGTGCACCCCGGCGGCATCCTCGGCGGCGAAGCGGTCCGAGATTGACGTGGCCAACTGGTGGATGTTGAGATCGGAGGTGTCGATGACGAGGTCGCAGGACTCGCGCACGGCGCTGAGCTTGACGCGCTCGGCCGCGATGCCGTCAAGAATCGTGCCGTCGCCCTGCAGCGGATGCGGTCGTCGCACGGATTCGAACCGCCTCACGAGCACGTCGTCGCGGGCTTCGAGGAAAATGACCCGCACTTGGGACGTCTTCCGCAGCGAGTGCAGGATTTCCTGGAAATCGGTGAAGAAGTCCCGGCCGCGGATATCGACCACGGAGGCGATCTTGGGCAGGCTGGTGCCGGCCCGGCCGACGAGTTCGGCCAGTGGGCGCAGCATCTGCGGCGGAAGGTTGTCGACGACGTACCAGCCCAGGTCTTCCAGCGCGTTGGCCACGGTGGAGCGGCCTGCGCCGGACATCCCCGTCACGATAAGCATTTCCTGCCTGTCGTTCTCCGTTGTCATTCTGGACTGCGCCTTCGATCGGGTGGAACCTAAGTGTCCAGCCTACCGATCAGGCGGACCGTTCAGGCGCGCAAGTGGCGATGAATCGCCTCGGCCAGCACCGGACCGATGCCGCGAACGTCGGCAATCGCCTCCGCCGGCGCCTCCTTGAGCCGGGTGACGGAGCCGAAATGCTGCAGGAGCACCTTGACTCTGGCCGGGCCGAGACCGGGGACCTCGCCCAGCACCGACGTGATGTCCCGCTTTCTTCTCGAGCGCTGGTGCATGATCGCGAACCGGTGTGCCTCGTCGCGGATGCGCTGGATCAGGAACAGGGCGTCGCTGTTGCGCGGCAGGATCACCGGGTAGTCGGAGTCCGGCAACCAGATTTCCTCGAGCCGCTTCGCGATTCCGCACAGCTGGATACCGGTGACGCCGGATTCGCGCAGCGCCCGCGCCGCCGCGGCCACCTGAGGCTGGCCGCCGTCGACGATGAGCAGGTTCGGCTGGTATCGGAACTTCTTGCGCTTCACCGTGGCATCGGCCTCGCCCTCCGGCGCCGCTTCCTCGTCGGGGATCAGGTAGGCCAGGCGGCGGGTAAGCGTGCGGTAGATGGAGTCCGTGTCATCCGTGGACTCGGGGATGCTGAACCGGCGGTACTCGTCGGTTCGCGGCAACCCGTCTTCGAACACCACCATGGAGGCGACGATGTTGGTGCCGCTCAGGTGCGAGACGTCGTAGCATTCCATCCTGAGCGGCGCGGAGGGCATCTCCAGCGCCTCCTGGATGTCTTCGAGGGCCTTAGACCGGGCGACGAAGTCGGAGCTCCGCCGGGTCTTGTAGAGCATCAAGGCATGCTTGGCGTTCTGGGTCGCCGTGGCGAGTAGGGCGGCCTTCTCGCCCCGCTGGGCAGCGACAAGCCGGACCTTGCGTTTGCCGACGCCGGCCAGCCAGGTTTCCAGCGCCGCGGCGTCGTCGGGCAACTCCGGCACAACGATCTCCCGCGGAGGCACGGCTCCGGAGCCGTAGGCCGTCAGCATGATCGAGTCGATCAGGTCGCTCGTCGTGAGGTCGAGTTCCTTGTCGACCATCCAGCCGCGCACACCGCGGATGCGGCCGCCCCGCACGATGAACAGCTGCACCGCCGCGGCGAGTTCATCCTGGTCGATGGCGAACAGGTCGATGTCGACGCTGTCGCGAAGCACGACGGCGCTCTTCTCCAGAACGGCGTTCAGCGCCCGCACCTGGTCGCGCCGTTTGGCGGCGACCTCGTAGTTCTGGCCCACCGCGGCATCCTTCATCTCCGCGGTCAGCTGGTTGATCAGCTTGCGATCCTGGCTGCCCATGAAGCTGACGAACTCATTCACGATCACCCGGTGCTCCTCGATGGAGACCAGGCCGGAGCAGGGGCCGAAGCACCGCCCGATCTGCCCGCCGAAGCAGGGCTTGCCGGACTGAATGGCACGTTTGTAGTTGGCGTTGTTGCAGGTGCGGATGGGAAAGGCCTTGAGCATCAACTCGATTGTCTCGTGCACGGCCCAGACCTTCGGGTACGGTCCGAAGTACCGGGCGCCGCGGATGCCGGTGGTGCGGGTGACGAGAGCCCGCGGCGCCTCGTCGGCGAGGGTCACCGCGAGGTACGGGTAGGACTTGTCGTCCTTGAACCGTACGTTGAAGGGCGGATCGAACTCGTTGATCCAGGTCCACTCCAGCTGAAGGGCCTCGACCTCGGTGCCGACGACCGTCCACTCAACCGAACTGGCCGTGGTGACCATGCGCCGGGTGCGCTCATGCAGGCTGCTCAGCGGGGCGAAGTAGTTCGCGAGCCGCGCCCGCAGGTTCTTGGCCTTGCCGACATAGAGTACCCGCCCGGTCTCGTCACGAAATCGGTACACCCCGGGACTCGTGGGGATCTCGCCCGTCTTGGGACGGTAGCTCAGCGCATCGGACATGATGGTTCCTGAGGCGGTCAGTGTGCCGCCAGGATCTCCTTCAGGAACATGCCCGTGTGGCTCTTCTTCACGGTGGCGACGTGCTCCGGGGTTCCGGTGGCAAGCACGCGGCCCCCGCCGGAACCGCCCTCGGGACCGAGGTCGATCACCCAGTCGGCGGACTTTATCACGTCGAGGTTGTGCTCGATCACGATCACGGTGTTGCCCTTGTCGACCAGGCTGTTCAGCACGAGCAGCAGTTTGCGCACGTCTTCGAAGTGCAGGCCGGTCGTGGGCTCGTCGAGCACGTACACGCTGCGGCCATTGGACCGGCGCTGCAGCTCGGTGGCCAGTTTGACGCGCTGGGCCTCGCCGCCGGACAGCGTCGTGGCGCTCTGGCCGAGGCGCACGTAGCCGAGGCCGACCTCGACGAGGGTGTTCAGGAACCGGTGGATGGACGAGATCGCCTCGAAGAAATCGGCGGCCTCGCTGATCGGCATGTCCAGCACCTCGGCGATGCTTTTGCCCTTGTAGTGCACGGTCAGGGTGTCGCGGTTGTAGCGCGCTCCCCCGCAGACCTCGCAGGCAACGTAGACGTCGGGCAGGAAGTTCATCTCGATTTTGATCGTGCCGTCGCCGGAGCAGGCTTCGCAGCGGCCGCCCTTGACGTTGAAGCTGAACCGACCGGGCAGGTAGCCGCGCGCCTTAGCCTCGATCGTCTCGGAGAAAAGGGTGCGGATCTTGTCGAAGACGCCGGTGTAGGTGGCAGGGTTGGAGCGCGGCGTGCGCCCGATCGGGGCCTGGTCGACGTGGATGACCTTGTCGAGCTGCTCGAGCCCGGTGACGCGGGTGTGCCGGCCGGGGAGTTTGCGGGCGCCGTTGAGCCGGTTGGCCAGTACCCGGTACAGGATGTCGTTGACGAGAGACGACTTGCCCGATCCGCTGACGCCGGTCACGGCCGTGAACGTGCCGAGCGGGAAACTGACCGACACCTTCTTGAGATTGTTGGCCTCCGCGCCGATAACCGAGATTTCGCGCGCCGGGTCGATTTCGCGCCGAGTGGCCGGGGTCGGGATGGACCTGCGGCCGGCGAGGTAGTCCCCGGTCAGCGACTCCGTGTTGGTGAGCAGGTCGGCGTAGGAGCCGGAGTGCACGACATGGCCGCCGTTGACGCCGGCGCCCGGGCCGATGTCGACGACCCAGTCGGCCGTCTTGATGGTGTCTTCGTCGTGCTCGACCACGATCAGGGTGTTCCCGAGGTCGCGCAGGGTAACCAGGGTCTCGATCAGTCGCCGGTTGTCGCGCTGGTGCAGGCCGATGCTCGGTTCGTCGAGCACATACAGTACCCCGGTCAGGCCGGACCCGATCTGGGTGGCCAGACGGATGCGCTGCGCCTCGCCGCCGGACAGGGTCGCCGCGGCCCGGGCCAGGTTGAGGTAGTTCAGGCCGACGCGGATCAGGAAGTCCAGGCGCGCCTTGATCTCTCGCAGCACCTGCGCGGCGATGACGGCCTCCCGGTCGGTCAGCTCGAGCTTGTTCATGAAATCGCGGGCGTCGGTGAGACTGAGGGTGCAGACATCCGCGATGCTGGCCCCGTGCACGAGCACGGCGAGGACCTCGGGCTTGAGCCGGGTTCCGGAGCAGACGGGGCAGTCCACTTCGCGCAGGTATTCTCCCCAGCGGGCGCGCTGGGTGTCGGACTCCGCCTGCAGGTACTGACGTTCAATGTAGGGCACGACGCCCTCGAAACCGGAGGTGTAGCTCATCTCCCGGCCGTAGCGGTTTTTCCACTTCACCTTGACCTCGAAGTTGTCGCCGCGCAGAACGGCGTCCTGCACCTCGGCGGGCAGTTCGCCCCACGGGGTGTCGAGGGAGAAGTCCAGGTCGCGGGCGAGCCCGTCGAGGAGCTTCTCGTAGTACTGGAATAGTCCCTTGCCCTGCGTGGTCCAGGGCAGCACGACGCCGTCCGCGATGCTGAGCTCGGGGTCGCCGAGCAGCAGGTCTGCGTCGACCGACATGCGCGTGCCGAGCCCGGAGCACTCAGGGCAGGAGCCGAAGGGCGCGTTGAAGGAGAACGTGCGCGGCTCGATCTCGGTGAGCTGCACGGGGTGGTTGTTGGGACAGGAGAGCTTCTCCGAGTAGCTTTGCCAGGCCTCGTCGCCCTCCCGGTCGACGTAGTTGATCTGCACGATGCCGTCGGTCAGCTTGAGCGCCGTCTCAAGGGAGTCGGTGAGCCGGCTCAGCAGGTCGGGGCCGGCGACCAGACGGTCGATGACCACGGAGATGTCGTGCTTGAGCTGCTTCTTCAGAACGGGCGGCTCGTTGAGCTGGATCGGGGTGCCGTCGACGATGGCGCGGGAATAGCCGCCGGCTGCCAGTTCCTTGAACAGGTCGACGAACTCGCCCTTTTTCTGGGATACGACCGGGCTGAGCACTTGGTAGCGGACGCCCTCATCGAGTCCCATCAGCTGGTCGGCGATCTGCTGCACGGTCTGTGCCTGGATGACTTCGCCGCAGACGGCGCAGTGCGGCACACCGATGCGCGCCCAGAGCAGCCGCATGTAGTCGTAGACCTCGGTGATGGTGCCCACGGTCGACCGCGGGTTGCGGTTGGTCGACCTCTGGTCGATGGAGACGGCAGGGCTCAGGCCCTCGATGAAGTCGACGTCGGGTCGGTCGACCTGGCCCAGAAACTGCCTCGCGTACGCGGACAGCGATTCTACGTAGCGCCGCTGGCCCTCCGCGAAGATGGTGTCGAACGCGAGCGACGATTTGCCCGAGCCGGACAGTCCCGTGAAGACGACGAGTGAATCGCGCGGGATCTCGAGGTCCACGTTGTGCAGGTTGTGCACACGGGCGCCACGAACGTTGAGTTTTGATCCGGTCTCTACCTTGGAAATTGACACCATCTGATTCTATGCAGCGCCACGCGCTCAAGCCTGCGAATCAGCACGCCCTAAGCGAACAAATGTTCGAAGTTTACCCAGCCGCGTCCGATCATCCGATCAGATGTGGCCGGCCTTCTCCATCTGGCGCAGCTCCCGCTTCAGCTCGGACACCTCGTCGCGGAGCCGGGCCGCGAGCTCGAACTTGAGCTCCCCTGCCGCCTCGAGCATCTGGCCGTTGAGGTCGGCGATGATCGACTCGAGGTCGTTCGCGCCGTTCGCGGCCAGTCCCTGGCGGCGCGGAGTCGCCGCGACGCCCTTGCGGCGGGTGTCGCGGCCGGCCAGGAGCTCGGCGGTGTCCGCCTCTTCCCGGGCGAGAACCTCGGTGATGTCAGCGATTCGTTTGCGCAGCGGGGTGGGATCGATGCCGTGAAGGGTGTTGTAGGCCACCTGCTTCTCGCGGCGGCGGTCGGTCTCGTCGATCGCGCGCTCCATCGAGGCCGTGAGCCGGTCGGCGTACATATGCACCTCGCCGGAGACGTTGCGGGCCGCGCGGCCGATGGTCTGGATCAGCGAGGTCGCCGAACGGAGAAAGCCCTCCTTGTCGGCGTCGAGGATGGCGACGAGCGACACCTCGGGCAGGTCAAGCCCCTCGCGGAGCAGGTTGATGCCCACGAGTACGTCGTAAACGCCGGCCCGCAACTCAGTGAGGAGTTCGACGCGACGCAGCGTGTCGACATCCGAGTGCAGGTAGCGCACCCGCACGCCGGCCTCGGTGAGGAAGTCAGTGAGTTCCTCGGCCATCTTCTTGGTGAGCGTGGTGACCAGGACGCGCTCGTTGCGGTCGACGCGCTTGTGGATCTCCTCGAGAAGGTCGTCGATCTGGCCCTTACTGGGCTTGACGATGATTTGCGGGTCGATCAGCCCGGTGGGACGGATGATCTGTTCAACGATGCCGTCGGCGATGCCCAACTCGTATTTGCCGGGGGTGGCGGAGAGGTAGACGGTCTGGCCGACGCGCCCCTTGAACTCTCCGAATTTGAGCGGTCGGTTGTCGAGGGCGCTCGGGAGCCGGAAGCCGTGGTCGACGAGTGTGCGCTTGCGCGAGGAATCGCCCTCATACATGGCGCCGATCTGCGGCACCGTGACGTGGGACTCGTCGATGACCATCAGGAAGTCGTCGGGAAAATAGTCGAGCAGGCAATGCGGCGCCTCACCCGGTTGACGCTGGTCGATGTGCCGGGAATAGTTCTCGATGCCGGAGCAGAAACCGATCTGCTCCATCATCTCCAGGTCAAACTGCGTGCGCATGCGCAGGCGCTGGGCCTCGAGCAGTTTGCCCTCGCGCTCCAGCTGCTCAAGCCGTTCGGCGAGCTCCTCCTGAATGGTGCCGATGGCGCGCTGCATCACGTCCGTGCTGGCCACGTAGTGCGAGCCGGGGAAGACGGCGACGGAGTCGAGCTTCCTCACAATGTCGCCAGTGAGCGGATGCAGGCTGTAGAGCGCCTCGATCTCGTCTCCGAACATCTCGATGCGGATGGCGAGTTCTTCGTACATCGGGATGATCTCGATGGTGTCGCCGCGCACCCGAAAGTGGCCGCGGGAGAAGTCGATGTCGTTGCGCTGGTACTGCATGGCAACGAACTTCCGGATCAGCCAGTCCCGGTTGACCTGTTGACCGACCTGTAGAGCGACCATGGCCTCGAGGTAGCCTTCTGGCGTGCCGAGGCCGTAAATGCAGGAGACCGTGGAGACCACGATGACGTCGCGCCGGCTGAGCAGGGAGTTCGTGGTGGAGTGCCGTAGGCGCTCGACCTCCGCGTTGATCGAGGAGTCCTTCTCGATGAAGGTGTCGGTCTGGGGCACATAGGCCTCGGGCTGGTAGTAGTCGTAATATGACACGAAGTACTCGACGGCATTGTTGGGCATCAGCTCACGGAATTCGTTCACGAGCTGCGCGGCGAGGGTCTTGTTATGGGCGAGCACCAGGGTCGGCCGCTGCACCTGTTCGATCAGCCAGGCCGTGGTCGCCGATTTGCCCGTACCGGTGGCGCCGAGCAGCACGATATCGGTCTCTCCGGCGTTGATGCGGCCGGTCAGCTCGGCGATCGCTGTGGGTTGGTCGCCGCTCGGCGTGTACTCGCTCACCACCTCGAACGGATTTACAGAGCGCGTGGGTTCCATGCTCGTCAGTCTACGGAGCGCCTCTGACAATGCGCTGCTGGCCTTGACCCCGCACCTGGTCCCACAGCACGTCGACCTGCTCCAGGGTCTGCTCAAGAGTGCCGCCCGTGTCGATGACGACGTCGGCGATCCTGTGACGGTCGGCGTCACTCGCCTGGGCGCGGATCCGGCGCTCCGCTTCGCCGGCATCCATCGCCCGCAGCTCCACCATGCGGCGCACCCGGGTCGGCTCGTCGGCCTGGGTGACGACCACGAGGTCGAAAGGATGGTCGACGCGGGCCTCCACCAGCAGGGGCACGTCGTACACGACGATCGCGTCGCGGTCGGCATCTTCCGCCTCGCGGATCAGTGCGTTCGAGCGCGCACGCACCTCGGGGTGCACGATCGCGTTGAGGCGGTCCAATGCCTCCGGATCGCGGAACACGACTGCGCCGAGCGCCATCCGGTTCAGGCTGCCGTCGGGCAGCAGCATCCCGTCACCGAAAGCATCCGCGATCTTGGCCAACCCCGGGGTGGCGGGCGCGACCACGACCCGCGCGAGTTGGTCGGCGTCGATGTGCACGGCCCCGTGCTGCACGAGCCGCCGCGCGACGGTGCTTTTTCCGGATGCGATCCCGCCGGTCAGTCCAATCAAGTACACACGTGCCATGCTAACGGCCCTCGATGGGCGAACCGGATCCGCCGGCGAAGCGAAAAAAGGCCGCACCCCGGAGGGTGCGGCCTTCAGTCAGCTCGTTGCTAGTTGGAGCTGGAGAGCTTCTCGCGCAGTGCTGCGAGGGCCTCGTCGTCCGCGAGCGTGCCGGCGCCGGCCGTCTCGCTCGAGAAGGTGTTGCCTGCGGCGGACGGGACATCGCCGACGGCGGTGATCTCGTCGTTCGCGGAGGCAACCTGCTTCTTGTGGGCTTCCCAACGAGCCTGGGCTGCAGCGTAGTCCTGCTCCCACTTCTCGCGCTGGGTTTCGAAGCCTTCGCGCCACTCGTTGGTCTCCGGGTCGAAGCCTTCGGGGTACTTGTAGTTGCCCTGGTCGTCGTACTCGGTGAGCATTCCGTAGAGCGCCGGGTCGAACTCGGTGCCCTCGGGGTCGACACCGTCGTTGGCCTGCTTGAGGCTCAGCGAGATGCGGCGACGCTCGAGGTCGATGTCGATGACCTTGACGAAGACCTCGTCGCCGACCGACACGACCTGCTCGGCGAGCTCGACGTGCTTGCCGGAGAGCTCGGAGATGTGAACGAGTCCCTCGATGCCCTCGGCAACGCGAACGAACGCGCCGAACGGAACGAGCTTGGTGACCTTACCCGGTGCAACCTGGCCGATGGCGTGGGTGCGAGCAAAGACCTGCCACGGGTCTTCCTGCGTGGCCTTGAGGGAAAGCGACACGCGCTCGCGCTCGAGGTCGACCTCGAGGATCTCGACGGTGACTTCCTGGCCAACCTCGACGACCTCGCTGGCGTGTTCGATGTGCTTCCAGCTGAGCTCGGAGACGTGAACCAGACCGTCAACGCCACCCAGGTCGACGAACGCACCGAAGTTGACGATCGACGAGACAACGCCCTTGCGGACCTGTCCCTTCTGAAGGTTGTTGAGGAACGTGGTGCGGCTCTCGGACTGGGTCTGCTCGAGCAGCGCACGACGGGACAGCACGACGTTGTTGCGGTTCTTGTCGAGTTCGAGGATCTTGGCCTCGATCTCCTGGCCCAGGTACGGGGTCAGGTCGCGAACACGTCGCAACTCGATGAGCGAGGCCGGGAGGAACCCGCGGAGTCCGATGTCCACGATGAGGCCACCCTTGACAACCTCGATGACCGAACCGGTGACAACGCCATCCGACTCCTTGATCTTCTCAACGTCGCCCCATGCACGCTCATACTGAGCGCGCTTCTTGGACAGGATGAGACGGCCTTCTTTGTCTTCCTTCTGAAGAACGAGGGCCTCAACCAGGTCGCCGACCTTGACGACCTCAGAGGGGTCGACGTCGTGCTTGATGGAAAGTTCGCGGGAGGGAATGACGCCCTCGGTCTTGTAACCCACGTCGAGGAGAACCTCGTCGCGGTCGATCTTCACCACGGTGCCCTCGATGAGATCTCCGTCGTTGAAGAATTTCAGAGTCTTTTCGACCGCGGCAAGAAAGTCTTCAGCAGATCCAATGTCGTTGATGGCGACCTGCTTGGGTGCCCGTTCGGTCGTTGCGTTTGTCATGTAGTAGTTGCTCCAGGATGGACATAGTTCGGGCCACACACGGGAAAAAACTCGTTCTCGTGCACCATGTATGGCGGTGGACAGTTCGTCACAAACGTGACAGCTAAGCTTAGCTGTTTGCGGGAGAGGCCGGCAACTTGCCCGTCCCCCCACCGAAACTACCCCGATCGACCCCGAACGTTAGCCGAGCATCGCCGCCTGGAGGGTGTCCAGGCCGACCCCGCCGAGATCGAGGGCCTTGCGGTGAAACTCCTTGATCGAGAAGGCGTCGCCCTCGCGCTCCCTGTACCTGTCCCGCAGCTGCTCCCAAATGCGCTGGCCGACCTTGTAGGACGGGGCCTGCCCCGGCCAGCCGAGGTACCGGTTCACCTCGAACTTGACGAAGCTCGCGTTCATGTTCACGTTCCGACCCAGGAACTCCAGGGCGTAGTCGGCGGTCCAGGGGCCCGAACCGTCGGGCAGCTGCTTCTCGAGGTGCACGCCGATGTCGAGGACGACGCGGGCGGCGCGCATCCGCTGCCCGTCCAGCATTCCGAGACGGTCGGCCGGGTCGTCGAGGTAGCCCAGCTGCTCCATCAGACGTTCCGCGTAGAGCGCCCAGCCCTCGGCGTGACCCGAGGTGCCGGCCAGCTGGCGGCGCCAGGTGTTCAGCTTGGCCCGGTTGTAGACGGCCTGGCCGATCTGCAGATGGTGGCCGGGCACGCCCTCGTGGTAGACGGTGGTCAATTCGCGCCAGGTGTCGAATTCGGTGATCCCGGCCGGCACCGACCACCACATCCGGCCCGGGCGGGAGAAATCGTCCGTAGGCCCGGTGTAGTAGATGCCGCCTTCCTGGGTGGGGGCGATCAGGCACTCGAGGCGTTTGATCTCGTCGGGGATGTCGAACTGGGTCTCGGAAAGCTCGGCGACGGCTCGGTCGCTGGTCTCCTGCATCCATTTCTGCAAGGCGTCGGTTCCGTGCAGCTTGCGGCTGGGTTCGGTGTCGAGGAACGCAATGGCCTCGGGCACGCTCGCGCCCGGCTTGATCAGGTCGGCGATGCTCTCCTGCTCGGCGACCATCCGAGCCAGCTCCTCCACGCCCCACTCATAGGTTTCGTCGAGGTCGATGGTCGCGCCGAGGAAACGGCGGGACTGCAGGAGGTAGAGGTCGCGACCGATGGCGTCGCGGGTGGGGGCCCTGCCCTCGAGCTCGGTGCCGAGGAAATCCGCCAGCGTTCCGTAGGCCGCGGCCGCGGCGCGCGCCCGGATGTCGAGATCCTTGGCCAGCGAGGCCGGGAGGGATCCCGTGCCATGGCCGGCGTTGGCGGCGAACTCGGCGAAGAAGCCGTCCTTCGCCGCGTGGCGCCGCGCCTGCAGGATGACTTCCTGCACCTGACGCCGGGCAGGCATACTGCCGTGCTCGATGCCGAGACGCAGGGTCTGGATGTAGCCGTCGATGGCCCCGGGCAGGGCGCGCAGGCGGGCGGAAACGGTGTCCCAGTCGCCGACGGTGGCGGTGGGCATCAGGTCGAAGACCTCCCGGATGCCCTGGGCCGGCGACGCGATCACGTTCAGGTCGCGCAGCGGCAGTCCGGCTTCGGCGCTCTCGACGTCGAGGGCGAGCGAGCTGCGCAGGTCGGTGCGGGTGACGACGTCGACGTCGTCGACGGCCGTGGCCGCGTCGAGGCGGGTGATGAAGGATCGGGCCGCGTCGACCCTGCGGTCCAGGCCGTCCGGGGAGTAGTCGCCGAAGCGGCCGTCAACCTCGGTGCGGCCGATGTACGTGCCCACGGTCGGGTCGATGTCGACGAGGGTGTCCACCCAGTCCTCGGCGATCCGGTCGATCGCCGTGGGGGTGCGCTGCTTGTCGGATGTCATGACCCGAGCCTAGAACACGCGCTCGACCGTGGGCGGAGCGCCGGACCTCGCATTCGGGCGGCTGGCAGTCGCTGCCTAGTGGGCGGCGGCATCCCAGTTGTCGCCGCGGCCGACCTGCACGTCAAGCGGCACCAACAGGTCCGCTGCGGTCTCCATCCGGTGCGTCACGATCTGGCGGAGCGCATCCCACTCCGCCGGGGCGACCTCAAAGATCAGTTCGTCGTGTACCTGAAGCAGCATGCGCGACTCCAAATTGCCGTCGACCAGGTCCACGGCGATCCCGTTCATCGCGATCTTCATGATGTCGGCGGCCGACCCCTGGATCGGTGCGTTGAGGGCCGCGCGCTCCGCGTTCTCGCGCACGACCCGGTTGGCGCTGTGCAGCTCGGGGAACGGGCGGCGGCGGCCGAATATGGTGGCCGTGTAGCCATCCATTTTGGCCTGCTCGACGACATTGCGCAGGTAGTCCCGCACCGCGCCGAACCGGGCGAAGTAGTCTGTGATGAGCTGCTTGGCCTCCTTCGTCTCGATGCGCAGCTGCCGGGACAGCCCGAAGGCGCTCAGCCCGTAGGCCAGGCCGTAGGACATGGCCTTGACCTTGGAGCGCATCTCGTTCGTGACGTCTTCCGGCGCCACGCCGAACACGCTGGCGCCGACGAACCGGTGCAGGTCCTCGCCGGCGTTGAAGGCCTCGATCAGTCCCGCGTCGCCGGACAGGTGCGCCATGATGCGCATCTCGATCTGCGAGTAGTCGGCGGTGAGTAGGCATTCGGCCCCGTTGGCCGCGTGGAATGCGGCCCGGATGCGGCGGCCCTCTTCGGTGCGCACCGGGATGTTCTGCAGGTTGGGGTCGGTGGAGGAGATCCGACCGGTGGCCGTGCCGATCTGCACGTACGTGGTGTGGATGCGGCCCGTCTCGTCGATGGCCTTGTCCAGGGTCTCCACGATCTGGCGCAGCTTGGTGGCGTCGCGGTGCTGCAACAGCATGTCAAGGAACGGATGTGGGTTGCTGGTCTGCAGGTCAGCCAGAGCCCCGGCATCCGTGGAGAACCCGGTCTTGTTCGCCCGGGTCTTAGGCATGCCGAGTTGATCGAACAGTACCTCCTGCAACTGCTTGGGTGAACCGAGGTTCACCTCGCGGCCGATCTCGGCGTAGGCGCCGGCGGCCAACCCGGCGGCGCGCTCGCCCAGCTGGCCGGACAGTGCCGACAACTGGTCATGGGAGACGGCCACGCCGGCCAGTTCCATGTCGGAGAGGGCCAGCAGGGTGGGCATCTCGATGGTGGTGAGCACTTCGCGGGACCCGTCGTCGAGCAGTGCGTCGATGGCCGCGGCCACCCGGAACGTGTACCAGGACTCCACCGGCACGCCCCCGGCCTCGTTCTCGGCCGGGATCAGCTGGTTGGGGTCGGTCAGCGGCAGGGTTTCGCCCAGGTATCGCAAGACGAGGGTGGCGAGGGTTTTGTCCGGTACCCCGGGGCGCAGTAGCCAGCCCGCGATCAGGCTGTCGAACACCAGCCCCGAAAAGTCCAGGTTGCTGCGGCGGAGCGCCTTGATCTGGCTCTTGGCGTCGTGCATGATCTTGGGCGAGTCGCTGGCCAGCCAGGCCTCGAATGCGAGGTAGTCCGCGCGTCCGGGCTGCCAGGGCAGGTTGACCGACTCGGTCGGCCCGGACACTCCGAAGCCAATGGCCTTGCCCTCGTGTACTTCTACGGAGAGAGCGAGGCCCTGCGGGGAGGCGACCGCGGCCCGGGCGATCCACGCGGCCAGCTCCTCGTCGAGCAGGTCCTGGGCGGCGGGGGCCTGAGGCGCGGCGACCAGCACTTCCTCCGGCACGACCACGGCGACGCCTTCGGTCGCGCCGGCGCCCTCAAGCTTGATCACGCGGTCAAGCAGGGTGCGGAACTCGAGCCGGCCGAACACGGCGCGCACGGCCGGTTCGTCGATGGGGCACCGCACGAGGTCGGGGAGCTCCACCGGGAGGTCGAGGTCGGTGACGAGGTGGTTGAGCCGCCGATTGCGGATCGCGTTCTCTTTCTGCTCGCGCAGGTTGTTGCCGACGACGCCCTTGATCTCCTCGGCGTGATCCAGGATGCCGGCGAGGCTGCCGTAGAGGCCGAGCCACTTCACGGCGGTCTTCTCCCCCACCTTGGAGATCCCGATCAGGTTGTCGCTGGTCTCGCCGACCAGGGCCGCGACATCCGGGTATTGTGCCGGCTCGATGCCGTATTTCTCGCGCACCCGGGCCGGGTCGTAGCGGGTGAGCGCCGAGACGCCCTGGCTGGCTGGGTAGAGCAGGGTGACGTTTTCGTTGACGAGTTGGATCGTGTCCCGGTCCCCCGAGACCACCAGGACATGGAAGCCTTCCTGGTTGCCGCGCACGGACAGGGTGGCGAGGATGTCGTCGGCCTCGAAGTCTTCCTTGGTCAGCGTCGTGATGTTCATCGCGGCCAGGGCCTCCTGCAGCAACGGCACCTGCCCGATGAATTCGCTCGGCGTGCTGGCCCGCGTGCCCTTGTAGTCGGCGTATTCGCGAGTGCGAAAGGAGAACCGCGAGATGTCGAACGCCACGGCGATGTGCGTGGGCTTCTCGTTGCGCAGCAGACTGAGCAGCATGGACAGGAACCCGTGGATGGCGTTGGTGTGCTGCCCGTCGTGGGTCTGGAAACTGTCCACGGGGAGGGCGTGGAACGCCCGGTAGGCGAGGGAATGGCCGTCGATGATCATCAGGGTAGGCTTTTCGGAATCTGACACAGAGACAGCCTACAAGCGTCATCCGGCGCGGGCAGGTGCAGCGACCGAAGGTGACTATGATCCAGCAGACCACGGATGCCCTCGAGTGGGTCCAGCAGCGCGGAGCCGGCTCCCTGGCCGAAAAGATGGGCATCGAGTTCGTGGAGTTCACGATTGAGCGGGCCGTAGCTCGGATGCCGGTCGAGGGCAACACGCAGCCCGCGATGCTCCTGCACGGCGGGGCCTACGTGGTCCTCGGCGAGTCGCTGGGCTCGATGGCCGCCAATCTGCATGCCGGTCCCGGCCGCCTGGCGGTGGGGATCGAGATCAATGCCACGCATACCCGGTCGGCGACGTCGGGCTTCGTCACGGGCGTCTGCACGCCGGTGCACCTGGGTCGTACGCTCACGACGCACGAGATCGCGGTCACGGATGATCAGGGTCGTCGCTGCTCGACGATCCGGATCACCAATCTGATCAAGGAACTGCCGAACCGGCCCGAGGCGTAAGACCCCAGCGCGAAAAACGGCCGGGCATCAACCCCGAAGGGTGATCTGCCCGGCCGCCGACGGTTATTTTTTGGCGCTGAGTTGCTCGATGATCGCCTGGGCGACGTCGTGCATGGTGAGCCGGCGGTCCATGGACGCTTTCTGGATCCAACGGAACGCCTCCGGCTCGGTGAGGCCCATCTTCTCGTTGAGCAGGCCCTTGGCGCGGTCGACGAGTTTGCGGGTCTCGAAGCGCTCGACGAGGTCGGCCACCTCGGCTTCGAGGGTGATGATCTGGCTGTAGCGCGAGAGGGCGATCTCGATCGCGGGCAGCAGGTCGTTCGGGGTGAACGGCTTGACCACGTAGGCCAGCGCGCCGGCTTCCGTGGCGCGCTCGACGAGTTCTTTCTGGCTGAACGCGGTCAGCAGAACGACGGGGGCGATGTGCGCCTTGGTGATGCGCTCGGCCGCGGAAATTCCGTCGAGGTGTGGCATCTTCACGTCCATGATGACCAGGTCGGGCCGCAGCTCGGTGGCCAGGGCGACAGCGGTTTCTCCGTCGCCGGCTTCACCGACCACCTCGAATCCGGCGTCACGAAGGATTTCGACGATGTCGAGGCGGATGAGGGACTCATCCTCGGCAACGACAACGCGGCGAGGAGGTACTGGGGTGGAGTCTTGGTCGGTCACGGGGGAAAGCCTACGGTATTCTGATGCAGGTGTTGTGAGCCGGTGTGGCGGAATGGCAGACGCGGAGCACTCAAAATGCTTTGTTCGCAAGGACGTGTGGGTTCGAGTCCCACCACCGGTACCAACACCCCCAGGCAGAAATTCCCGCCGCGACGGGCCGCTTCGGCTCTGCCGGGGCGTCAGCGCCCGTCGGCGCGTCGGCCAGCCCGTCAGTCCGTCAGCCCTCAGCGGGTCGCGCGGCTTCGCCGCGCTGCATGTCCTCTTCAAGGAGCGCGGTGATCGACCGCAGCGTCTCCGGGGACACATCCCCGAGCGTGCGTGCCGCGAAGTTCACCACGCGCTGAGCGCGCAGGCTTTTCACGAACGCGAGCTGGGAGTCGACGCGGTCCGGTAGGTCGCCGTCAGAGCCCAGCAGGTACTCCGACGGGATACGGAAGAACTCGCCGATGCCCGTGAGCAGGTCGACATCTGTCACGAGAGGTCCGTCCCCGGTGATCATGTAGGCCCACCGTGCTCGGGACAGCGACAGGCCCCGCGCCTGCAGTCCAGCGGCGATCTGCTTGTAAGTATGCGGCGTGTTGCCCTCGGCGACGACCACGTCAAGCAGGAGATTGAGCTTGCGTGCCAGTTCCCGCTGCGGACTGATCGGTTCGCCGGGGATGCTGCGCCTGTCGTCGGCTGCTCGCGGGTCAATCACGATGTGTGGTCCTGTCGGGGTGTCACGGGGCGGGCAAGGGTGGTGACGATCGAAGCTGCGGCGGGGATGGCCCGCACGTGGTCCTCGGTGGCGTCGATCAGTACCCGTTCGGATACCGTCAGGCTCTGGTCTGGGTCGAGGAACAGGCTATCCCGCACCTCGACGTAACGCCGGTACAGGTGAGCGCCGGGAGCCCGCACGAGGAGTAGCCCGGCGCGCGAGAGGTCGCGCTCGATGCTGAGCTCCGGAGACCCGGCCAGCAGGCGCTCCCACAACGGAGTGATCCGCCACAGCAGCACCCGGTCGCGGCTGGTCTTCGCCAGGGCCTGGATACCCGCTTCCATGGCAGTCAGACCCAAACCCAGGCCGAGGCAGACGGGAGCGGTGGCGAGGGCGATGTGGTAAGCGGTGTAGGGCCACCCGTCGAAGGAGAAGTCCGGACTGAGAAGGGCTGCGGTCACGCTCGCGAAGCTGACGATCGTGTAGACCAGCGCCCCGAGGCAACCGAGCACAACGAGAGCGAGAGACGCCCGAGTGATCAACCGATGCTGATGGCGCAGATCGGACACGCATGCCGCACCGACCGACACGGAGAAGAGGGCCATCGCAATCCACGTGGTTGACGAGTAGGCGGCGAAATCCCAACGATTCGGAAAAGCCTCGTGGATCTGGTCTCGAAAACGCCAGTCGCCGCCGAAGAATAGGACAGCTTGGGCGGTGACAATTGCGCCCGTGACGAGTGCGGTCACCTGATTCCTACGCCGCGTGAGACCGCCCACGGACACGGCCTCCTGCACGATGCCGTCCAGGAGACCAATGGTAACGATCGCCGTTGCATGAAAGCTGAAGTAGGCGACGTTGTCCCCACCCAGCAGTCCGTCGACGGCGTTGTACACGACGTAAGGCTGCAGGCTCATTGTCGTCCCGAACGCAACGAGAACCCAGAAGAGACGGCGACGACGACCGCGAAGGACTGACGGCACGCACAATATTGTGGCGATCCAGATCAACGCCGACACCGATAGCAGGATGATCTGCACTACAGCACCCGGCCGAAACCGGTTCGGGGGCCGTTGGCCGTGTCGGCGCTGTCTCCGAGCATGATCAGGGCCAGCCGGTCGCCGATCGCCTCGGCGAGGGCTTCCTGCTCGTCGGTGAAGTTGCTGCGGGACAGCGCGTACGCGATCGAGTCGAGCGGGATCAGGGGTGCGAGCAACGCGACCCGCTCGGCCGGAATCAGCTGCTTCTCATGCCGCAGGATCATGTGGCCAAACTCATGGTTGATGAACTGCTGGCGGTGCACGGCGGAGGTCGTCGGTGCATGGTGGATGCGCTCGAAATTCTCTCCGGCGACCTCGATCCACAGCCCGCAGACTCCGAATTCCACGAGCCGCGGACTCGCCGTACGAATCAGGATCGCCTTGCCGCGCAGACCTTCCATGTACCGGTGCAGCGTCGCGGAGGTCAGCGGACGCGGGAGGTTGAGGGTGGCCACCAGTTCGCGCGCCCGCTCCGTGCGTGCTCCGTAGTTCACGTCCCGCTCCCCCCTGTGCGCCGCTGCCCCGAGGTGCCGGACCGTGACATTAGACATGTCCAACAGGTGCTAGCCTGAAATATGGTTGGACATGTCCACGCTACCGGGTCGGGGGACCCGCGCACGCCACGGACCGTCCAGTCGTGCTCCGGCTCGGAGTGTTCACGCGCGCAGCCTCATGGGCGACACTGAAGGGGAACAGGGTGTCGCCCGGAGGCGGTGGGTCACAGATTCCCGGTGCTGGGCTGTGCCGCGCAGATCTGGACAGCTCGAGAAAGCCCCGCCACCCGAAGCCGGGCGGCGGGGCTTTCTTCGTCGCGGCGCTACTTCTTCGCGTACGCCGGGTGAACTTCATTGTGGGCGTCGCCGACGCGGTGCACACGGATGTCGTTCGTGGAACCCGCGATTCCGGGAGGGGAACCGCTGATAACGACGACCTTGTCTCCGAGCTGGGCCAGACCCTGGCCCAGCAGGATGTCATCCACCTGTCCGAACATGGCGTCCGTGTGGGTGACCCGGTCGACCAGGTAGGTCTGGATTCCCCAGGTGAGGGCCAGTCGGCGACGGATACCGGGCTCCGGGGTGAAGGCCAGCATGGGGATCTTCGACCGCAGCCGGGACATCCGTCGGGCCGAGTCACCTGACTCCGTGAAGATGCACAGGAACTTCGCTTCGACGAACTCGGCGACCTCGATGGCGGCCAGGGTGATGGCACCGCCCTGGGTACGCGGCTTGTTCGTCAGCGGAACGATACGCTCCAGGCCGTGGTCCTCGGTCGACGCGACAATCCGCGCCATCGTCTGGACCGTGACGACGGGGTACTCGCCGACGCTGGTCTCGCCACTGAGCATGACCGCATCCGCGCCGTCGAGCACGGCGTTGGCGACGTCAGACGTCTCCGCGCGGGTCGGCACAGGGCTGTGGATCATGGACTCGAGCATCTGGGTCGCCACGATGACCGGCTTGGCCATGCGACGAGCGAGCTCGACCGCATGCTTCTGCACGATCGGAACGGCCTCGAGCGGCAGCTCCACGCCCAGGTCGCCACGGGCCACCATGATGGCGTCGAACGCGTCGACGATGCCCTCGAGGTTCTCCACGGCCTGCGGCTTCTCGATCTTCGCGATCACGGGAACGCGGCGTCCTTCTTCGGCCATGATCTCGTGCACGCGGGTGATGTCGGCGGCATCCCGAACGAACGACAGCGCGATCAGGTCCGTGCCGAGGCGGAGACCCCAGCGCAGGTCGGCCTCGTCCTTTTCGGACAGGGCCGGCACGTTCACGGCGACACCGGGCAGGTTGATGCCCTTGTTGTTCGACACGGGGCCGGCGACGATCACCTTGGTCGTCACGACGGTGTCGTTCGTGGCCACCACCTCGACCTTGACCTTGCCGTCGTCGATCAGCAGGAAGTCGCCGGGCTTGACGTCCTGAGGCAGACCTTTGTAGGTGGTGCCGGAGAGTTCCTTGGTACCCAGGATTTCTTCTGTGGTGATCTTAAAAATGTCTCCGAAGGCCAGTTCGTAAGGGCCACCTTCGAATTTTCCGAGACGGATCTTCGGTCCCTGCAGGTCGACCATGACGGCGACGGCACGGCCGGAGTCGTTCGCTGCTTTGCGTACATTCGCATAAACACCCTCGTGGACCTGGTAGTCCCCGTGGCTCAGGTTCATCCGGCAGACGTCGACACCGGCATCGATAAGGGCACGAATTTGATCGTAGCTGGCTGCTGCCGGCCCGAGTGTGGCGACAATTTTGGCGCGTCTCATACTGAAAAAACTCCGGTTTCCGCGCTGTTTCGGCGCATATTCTCTGTTGATGGTCGGGAGACCACGGGGTGGTGGATCTCTTGGAATCGAATCACTGGATCAGTGACCAATCAGATTGCGAAGGCATGATCGGTCGGTTTGACCGGTGCAGGCAGTTGCGTCTCGCCTTCGAGGAATTTGTCGACGGCTGCCGCAGCAGCCCGACCTTCGGCGATCGCCCAGACGATGAGCGACTGGCCACGGCCGGCATCACCAGCAACGAACACGCCTTCATGGCTGGTCTGGTAATTAACGTCACGCTCGACATTACTCCGCCCATCGACCGGCACGTGCAGCTGGTCCGTCAGCTCGCGCGATTCAGGTCCGGTGAAGCCCATGGCCAGGAGAACCAGATCCGCAGGGATCTCGCGCTCCGTTCCGGCCTTGGGCACCCGGCGTCCGCCCCGGAATTCGGTCTCGGCCACGCGGATGGCGCGCACCTCGCCCACCTCGTTGGCCAGGAACTCCACCGTCGACACCAGGTACTCGCGGTTGCCGCCCTCTTCGTGGGCGCTCGACACCTCGAACAGCGTCGGAGACAGCGGCCACGGCTGGTGTTCCGCCCGTTCCGTGCCCGGTTGGCGGCCGATGGCGAGATTCGTGACGGATGCCGCGGCCTGGCGGTGAGCGGTACCGATGCAGTCGGCGCCGGTGTCGCCGCCGCCGAGTACAACCACGTGCTTGCCCTCGGCGGTGATCTGCTGGTCGATCGTGTCGCCGGCGCCGACCCTGTTCTGCTGCACAAGGTATTCCATGGCGAAGTGCACTCCGGGCAGGTCGCGCCCGGGGATCGGCAGGTCGCGGGGTACCAGGGCACCCGTGGCGACCACCACAGCGTCATAGCGGGCCCGGAGGTCATCCCAGGTGATGTCGACGCCGATGGTGACGCCTGCGCGGAAGCGGGTGCCCTCGGCCGTCATCTGGCCGAGTCGGGTCTCGAGGTGCTTCTTCTCCATCTTGAAGTCCGGGATGCCGTAACGCAGAAGCCCACCGATCCGGTCGTCGCGCTCGAAGACCGCCACCGTGTGACCGGCCCGCGTGAGCTGCTGCGCGGCCGCGAGGCCGGCCGGGCCCGAGCCGACGACCGCGACCGTCTTGCCGGTGAGGCGTCCGGGCGGCTGGGGCTGAACCCATCCGTTGGCGAAGGCCTGGTCGATGATGGAGACCTCAACCTGCTTGATCGTGACCGGCGGCTGACTGATTCCGAGAACGCAGGCCGACTCACAGGGTGCCGGGCAGAGACGCCCGGTGAACTCCGGGAAGTTGTTGGTGACATGGAGACGTTCGATGGCCTGACGGCCCTCGTCCCGCCAGGTGAGGTCGTTCCACTCCGGGATGATGTTGCCGAGCGGGCAGCCCTGCTGGCAGAACGGCACACCGCAGTCCATACAGCGGCCGGCTTGGCGTTTCAGTTGCGTCGCGTCGCCCTGCTCGTAGACCTCTTTCCAGTCCATCAGACGAACGGATACGGGACGGCGGGCCGGAAGCTCCCGGTCCGTGGTCTTCAGGAATCCCTTCGGATCAGCCATTGGTTGCCTCCAGAATGCGGTTCCAAACGACGACGCCATCGGGGTCGAGGCCCTCGGTGACGGCGGTCTGCCTGGTTGCCAGGACGGCCGCGTAGTCGCGCGGTAGCACCTTGACGAATGTGGACATGGTGGTCTCGAAATCGGCCAGCAGCCGGGCCGCCAGGGCGGATTCGGTTTGGTCATGATGCTGTTCGAGCAAGTCACGCACGATCTCGCGGTCCGCGCCGCCGAGCGGCAGAAGTGTGAGTTCGCCGGAGTCGAGGGCCTGCCGGTTGACATCCTCGGTACGGAGACCGTAGACGTAGGCGGTTCCGCCAGACATGCCGGCACCCAGGTTGCGCCCCGTTTCGCCCAGGATGACCGCCAGTCCCCCGGTCATGTACTCGAGGGCGTGATCACCGACGCCCTCGACGACGGCGGTGGCGCCGGAGTTGCGCACCAGGAAACGTTCGCCCACGATGCCGCGGATGAACATGCTGCCCTGGGTCGCGCCGTAGCCGATGACGTTACCGGCGATCACGTTCTGCTCGGCCGGGAACAGGCTGCCCCGGTCGGGTCGCACGGTGATCTGCCCACCGGAGAGACCCTTGCCGACGTAGTCGTTGGAGTCACCCTCGAGCCGCAGGATGATGCCGCTCGGCAGGAACGCGCCGAAGGACTGTCCGGCGCTGCCGGTGAGGGTGACGTCGATGGAACCGGACGGCAGCCCGTTCTCGCCGTGACGCACGGTGACCTCGTGACCGAGCATGGTGCCCACGGCCCGCTCGGTGTTGCGGATGGGCAGGGAGATCGAGACCTGCCCACCGTGTTCAAGCACACTGGCGCTCTGCCGGATCAGTTCGTTGTCGAAGTGGAGCTCGAGCTCGTGCTCCTGAGGGCGACCGGACTGCCGGGGCTCCCCCGCGGAGAAGTCCGGACCGACGAGGACGGGCGACAGATCGAGTCCGGAGGCCTTCCAGTGCGTCAGCGCCCCGTTGACGTCGAGCATCTCCCGGTGGCCGATGGCCTCGTCGAGGCTGCGGAATCCGAGCTCGGCGAGGTACTCGCGCACCTCCTGAGCGATGAACTCAAAGAAGTTGATCACGTGCTCGGCCTTGCCGGTGAAACGTTTGCGCAGCTCGGGATTCTGGGTGGCCACCCCGACGGGGCAGGTGTCCAGGTGGCAGACACGCATCATGACGCAGCCCTCCACGATCAGCGGGGCGGTCGCGAAGCCGAACTCCTCGGCGCCGAGCAACGCTCCGATGATGACGTCACGGCCGGTCTTCAACTGGCCGTCGACCTGCAGCACGACCCGGTCGCGCATCCCGTTGAGCATCAGGGTCTGCTGCGTTTCGGCCAGGCCGAGTTCCCAGGGAGTCCCCGCGTGCTTGAGGGAGTTGAGCGGGCTCGCGCCGGTTCCGCCGTCGTGACCGGAGATGAGAATGACGTCGGACAGTGCCTTGGCCACTCCGGCGGCGACCGCACCGATACCGGACTGGCTGACCAGCTTGGTGTGGATGCGCGCGGTCGGATTCGCCCGCTTCAGGTCGAAGATCAACTGTTTGAGGTCTTCGATCGAGTAGATATCGTGGTGCGGGGGCGGCGAGATCAGGCCGACGCCGGCGGTCGCGTGCCGGGTGCGGGCGATCCACGGGTAGACCTTCGTGGGCGGCAGCTGGCCGCCCTCGCCGGGCTTGGCTCCCTGCGCCAGCTTGATCTGGATGTCGTCGGCGTGGGACAAGTACATGCTGGTCACACCGAACCGGCCGGAAGCCACCTGCTTGACGGCGCTGCGTCGCTCCGGGTCGAGCAGACGGTCAAGGTCTTCTCCACCCTCACCGGTGTTCGACTTGCCGCCGAGGCGGTTCATTGCGATGGCGAGGGTCTCGTGCGCCTCGGCGGAGATCGAGCCGTAGCTCATCGCCCCCGTCGCGAAGCGCTTCACGATCGAGGAGATCGGTTCCACCTCGTCCAGCGGTACGGGGTGGCGCTTGCCGGTGGTGAAGGTGAACATGCCGCGCAGCGTCATCAGGCTCGACGCCTGGTCGTCGACGAGTTTCGTGTACTCGCGGAAGATGTCGTAGCTGCGCGTGCGGGTGGAGTGCTGGAGCCGGAAAATGGTGTCCGGGTTGAACAGGTGCGGAGACCCGTCGCGGCGCCACTGGTACTCACCTCCGGTCGCGAGGCGTTCGTGCGCGGTGACGGCGGCATCCTCGGGGTAGGCGGCCCGGTGCCGGGCCTCATTCTCGGCCGCAACCACCTCGATGCCGATGCCGCCGAGCTTGCTCGTGGTGCCGGTGAAGTACTGGTCGATGAATTCCTGGCTCAGTCCCACGGCCTCGAAGGTCTGCGCACCGGCGTAGGAGGAGACGGTCGAGATCCCCATCTTGGACATGATCTTGAGCACGCCCTTGCCGAGGGCCTTGATCACGTTGCGCACGGCCTGTTCGGGCGTGCCGGTCGTGATGTAGCCGCTGCGCACCAAATCCTCGCACGTTTCCATCGCAAGGTACGGGTTCACGGCGGATGCGCCGTAGCCGATCAGGAGGGCGACGTGGTGCACCTCGCGCACATCGCCGGTCTCGACCACGATGCCGACCTTCATGCGGTTCTCGGTGCGGATCAGGTGGTGGTGAACCGCGGCAATCATCAGCAGCGACGGGATCGGTGCCAGGTCCTTGTTGGAATCCCGGTCGGAGAGAACGAGGAACATCGCGCCGTCGTCGATGGCGGCGTCGGCCTCGGCGCACATCTCCTTGATGCGGGCCTCGAGGGCGTCCGGCCCGTCTTCGAACCGGTAGAGCCCGCGAATGGTCCTGGTGGTGCGGCTGCCCGGCGCGGTGTCGATGTGCTGGATCTTCGCCAACTCGTCGTTGTCGATCACGGGGAAGTCGAGCACGACCTGCCGGGCGTGCTCGGGGCCCACCGAGAGGAGGTTGCGTTCCGGACCGAGCCCGAGTTTGAGGGAAGTGACAACTTCCTCGCGGATCGAGTCGAGCGGTGGGTTGGTCACCTGGGCGAACTGCTGCGTGAAGTAGTCGAAGAGCAGCCGGGGTCGGTCGCTGAGCACGGCGATAGGGGTGTCGGAGCCCATCGCGCCGAGCGGTTCCCCGCCGAGGCGAGCCATCGGCGCGAGCAGGATGCGCACCTCCTCCTCGGTGTAGCCGAAGGTGCGCTGGCGGCGCACGACGGATGCCGGCGGGTGCACGATGTGCTCCCGCTCGGGCAGATCCTTGAGGTTGATGCGCCCGGCGTCCAGCCAGGTTCCCCACGGCTCGCTCGCCGCGAGGTCGGCCTTGATCTCGTCGTCTTCGATCAGGCGTCCGGCGACCGTGTCGACCAGAAACATCTTGCCGGGACGCAGGCGGCCCTTGCGCACCACCCGGTTGGGGTCGATGTCGAGCACTCCGATCTCGCTGGCGAGCACGACGAGGCCGTCGTCGGTGATGAGGTAGCGGCCGGGGCGCAGCCCGTTGCGGTCGAGGGTGGCGCCGACGAGGGATCCGTCGGTGAACACGATTGCGGCCGGGCCGTCCCACGGCTCCATCAGCATTGAATGGTACTCGTAGAACGCGCGGCGTTCGGCGTCGAGGTCGGTCTGGTTTTCCCAGGCCTCCGGCACCATCATCATGACGGCGTGCGGGAGCGAACGCCCCGACAGGCTGAGCAGCTCAACGACCTCATCGAACGAGGCCGAATCGCTGCCACCGGGGGTGACGATCGGGAGCAGCGGCGCCAGATCGCCGAGCAGGTCGGATTCGAGCTGGGACTGGCGCGCCTGCATCCAGTTGCGGTTGCCCTGAACCGTGTTGATCTCGCCGTTGTGCGCGATCATGCGGAACGGCTGCGCGAGCGGCCAGGACGGGAACGTGTTGGTGGAGTAGCGGGAGTGCACAAGGGCGAGCTTGGAGACGAAGCGCGGATCGGACAGGTCCGGGTAGAACGGCTCCAGCTGAAGCGTCGTGACCATTCCCTTGTAGACCACGGTGCGACAGGACAGTGAGGCGAAGTAGATCTCCAGCTCGCGTTCGGCGCGCTTCCGCAGCCTGACGGCCTGGCGGTCCAGCGCGATGTCGCCGAGCGTGTCGCCGGCCTCAGTCGTGCGGACGCTCTGCACGAACAGTTGTTGGATGGCGGGCATGGCTGCGCGCGCCAGGGTGCCGACCTCGTCGGGGCGCACGGGAACTTCGCGCCAGCCGAGGATCACCAGTCCCTCTTCGAGGGCGATCCGGTTGATTTGGCGCTTGATGCCGCTGCGCTTGGTGGGATCGACCGGCAGGAACACATTGCCGACGGCGTAGCGCCCCGCCGCGGGCAGGGCGAAATCGGCGACCGCCCGCAGGAACTCGTCGGGAACCTGAGTGATGATGCCCGCGCCGTCTCCGGTTCCGGCATCCGATCCGACCGCACCGCGGTGCTCGAGGTTGCGGAGCGCGTCGAGGGCGAGGGTGATGATGTCGTGCCCGGCGGTGCCCCGAAGCGTGGCGACCATGGCGAGGCCGCAGGCATCGCGCTCATCGGCCGGGTTGTACAGGCCCTGCGGCTTCGGCACTGCGCTGAAGCGCGAGAAGAGGGGTGTTTGCGGCATTGGACCGTCCTCACGAAAGTAACTGGCGAGTGGGGACGACGCTGGCCCGCTCAGGTAGACATGTGCGCGGCGGCCCGTCATACCGGGTCACAAGCCGTGGAACAGGTTGATGTCAACCTGAGCCTAGAGGCGCGAGTTGCTGGTGCTTGTGGCTGCAACGTCGACTGATCCGGCGGGACCGACGGCCTCATCACCGTGATCCTCGGGGTCCGAATCAAACTCATCAGATTCTACCTCAGCGTCGGGCCCCTTCCACTCGCGGCCGGGAACGTACACGCTCGCGGGCAGGCCCGTGTGGCGCTTGCTCTGCACGACGATCAGGATGATGCCCAGCAGGATGGCGGCGAAGGCGGCCCACACATTGGTGCGGAGGCCGAAGAACATCTCGCTCGGGTCGACCCGGATCGACTCGAAGAAGCTGCGGCCGAGGCCATACCAGATCAGGTAGACGCCGAAGGCCTTGCCCCAGCGGAGCGCAACCTTGCGTTCGATCGCGAGGATCAGGACGACGCCGACCACGTTCCAGATCATCTCGTAGAGGAAGGTGGGGTGAAACAGTGTTTCGGGGGGAAGTCCGATCGGGAGGGCCGGGTTCGCCGCGGAAACCTCGAGGCCCCAGGGCAGGTCGGTCGGCAGACCGAAGAGCTCCTCGTTGAACCAGTTGCCGAGACGGCCCATGGCCTGCGCCACCAGCATTCCCGGTGCCAGGGCGTCCGCGAAGGCCCAGAACCGGATGCCCGAGATGCGGCAGCCGATGTACGCGCCGACGGCCCCGCCCAGAAGTGCTCCGAAGATGGCGTTGCCGCCGTTCCAAATGGCGAACACCTCGAGAGGGTTGGCACCCTCGAAGAAGTAGTCGGACGGGTGAGTGAACACATGGTAGAAGCGCGCGCCGACGATGCCGAGCGGAACGGCCCACAGGATGATGTCCAGCACCACGCCCGGCTCGCCTCCGCGCGCAGACAGTCGGCGGCTCGTCATGACGGTGGCGGCGATGATCCCTGCCAGAATGCAGAGGGCGTAGGCGTGGATGGTGAACGGGCCGAGGGTGAAGGAGCTCCATTCGGGGCTCGGGCTCGGGATGCTCAGAAGAAAAGACACCTGGGGACTACCTTTCATCGTGGCGCCGGGGAGGCCCCGTGACCGCCTCGGACAACTTACCTTAGCTTTTGGGTGCTGCGATGGCGGGTATCAGACGGCGGGGCGCAGATCCCGGGCACCGGCCGCGAGGTCACGGGTGAGGGCGGCCAGGGCCGGCACTCCCCCGTCGGACAGTGCCTTGACCAGGGCGGAACCGACGATGGCACCATCGGCGTAGGCGAGGATCTCCCGCACCTGCTCCGGGGTGGAGATGCCGAGTCCGACGCACGCGCTGGTGGACCCGACGGCGCGGAGGCGGTCGATGAGCACCCGCGCGGCGGAGTCCACGTCGGCGCGGGCGCCGGTGATTCCCATGGTGGAGACCGCGTAGACGAAACCGCGGCTGGCGTCCACTGCCTGACGCAGCCGGGCGTCGGACGACGACGGGGCGGCGAGGAAGACACGGTCGAGTCCGGTTCGCGTGCTGGCTCCCACCCAGGCGGCCGCGTCGTCGGGGATGAGGTCGGGCGTGATCAGACCGGCGCCTCCCGCCGCGAGCAGGTCGTCGGCGAACCGGTCCACGCCGTACTGCATGATCGGGTTCCAGTAGGTCATGACCAGAACGGGCAAGTTCACCTGGGCGGTGATCGCCGCGACGGCCTCGATCCCGTGCCGCAGCCGGAAGCCGTTGGCCAGAGCCTGCTGGGTGGCCGCCTGGATCACTGGCCCGTCCATGACGGGATCGGTGTACGGCAGGCCCAGCTCGATGACGTCGACACCGTTCTGCGCGAGTGCCACGGCCGCGTCGATGCTCTCGGTCAGGGTGGGGAACCCGACGGGCAGGTAGCCGATCAGAGCCCCGCCGCCCTCGGAGCGGCGCCGGGCGATTGTCGCCTCGACCGTGCTCGTCGTTCCGGTCCTGGGGCCCGTACCTGTTTCCGTGCTCATGACTGTTCCGCACCCTTGTCGAGCAGGTCGAAGTACCGACCCGCGGTTTCCATGTCCTTGTCGCCGCGTCCGCTGAGGTTTACCAGGATGGTGGCGTCGCGTCCGAGCTTCTTGCCGAGGTCCAAGGTGCCGGCGAGGGCGTGCGCCGACTCGATGGCGGGGATGATGCCCTCCGTGCGACTGAGCAGCCGGAGGGCGCTCATCGCCTCGTCATCGGTGACCGGCAGGTAGGTGGCCCGGCCGATACTGGCGAGCCACGCATGTTCCGGGCCCACCCCCGGGTAGTCCAGACCCGCAGAGATGGAGTGCGACTCCACGGTCTGACCGTCTTCGTCCTGCAGCAGGAAGCTGCGGGCGCCGTGCAGGATGCCGGGGCGCCCCTTGGTGATCGTCGCCGCATGGCGCAGGGTCTCCGCGCCGTCACCGCCGGCCTCGTAGCCGACCAGAGCCACCTCCGGGTCGTCGAGGAACGCGTGGAAGATACCCATGGCGTTCGAACCACCGCCGACGCAGGCGGTGACCGCGTCGGGGAGGCGGCCGGTGAGGTCCAGAACCTGCTGGCGGGCCTCCTCGCCGATTATTTTCTGGAAGTCGCGCACCATGGCCGGAAACGGATGCGGCCCGGCGACGGTACCGAAGATGTAGTTGGTGGTCTCGACGTTGGTGACCCAGTCACGCATGGCGTCGTTGATGGCGTCTTTCAGGGTGCGGGAGCCGGTCTTGACCGGCACGACCTCGGCGCCGAGCAGTCGCATCCGGGCCACGTTCAGGGCCTGGCGCTCCGTGTCGACCTCGCCCATGTAGACGACGCAGTCGAGCCCGAACAGGGCGGCCGCCGTCGCGGCCGCCACGCCGTGCTGCCCGGCGCCCGTCTCGGCGATGACGCGAGACTTGCCGATGCGCTTGGTGAGAAGTGCCTGGCCGAGCACATTGTTGATTTTGTGCGAGCCGGTGTGGTTGAGGTCTTCCCGCTTGAGGATGATGCGGGCACCGCCGGCGTGCGCGGCGAACCGGGGCACCTCGGTAATGATGGACGGGCGCCCGGTGTAACTCCGGTGCAATTCCATCAACTCGGCCGCGAAGGCGGGGTCCTGCCGTGCCAGCGCGTACTCGTCGGTCAGCTCGTCGAGGGCAGCAACGAGGGACTCCGGCACGAACCTCCCGCCGAAGTCGCCGAAGTACGGGCCTGCTTCTGTTCTGAGGGACGTTGACATTTAAACCGCCAGGAATTCGGAGAGGGTTCGGATGGGATCGCTTGTGACGAGGGCCTCGCCGACGAGCACGATGTCGGCGCCGGCGGCGCGGTAGTGCGCCACGTCGGCGGCGGTCTTGACCGCCGACTCGGCGACGCGGACGACACCCGAGGGGATCCGGTCCGCGAGCCGGCCGAACAGGTCCTGATCGAGTTGAAACGTGGACAGGTCGCGGGCGTTCACCCCGACGAGGCTTGCGCCGATGGCCAGGGCACGGTCGACCTCCTCGGCGCTGTGGGTCTCGACCAGCGCGGTCATGCCGAGCTGGCGCACGAGGTCGTGCAGGGAGACCAGGGTGGTCTGGTCAAGTGCGGCGACGATGAGCAGAACCATGTCGGCACCTGCCGCCCTGGCCTCGAAGACCTGGTACGGCAGACCGATAAAGTCTTTACGCAGCACCGGGATGCGCACGGCGGATCGAACCTGCTCGAGGTCTGACAGGGAGCCGAGGAACTTGCGGCCTTCGGTGAGCACGCTGATCGCGCTGGCGCCGCCGAACTCGTAGGAGACGGCGAGGGCGGCAGGGTCCGAGATCTCGGCCAGGGTGCCCCGAGACGGGCTGGCGCGCTTGACCTCCGCGATGATCTTGACCTGATCCGCGGGTGCGAGCACCGCCAGGGCATCGATCGCCGGAGTTTGATCGAGAGCGGTTGCCTCGACGATGGAGAACGGACGGGCGGCCCGACGAAGTTCAGCGTCAGCGACGGCCCCGGCTAGAAGATCAGACAGCACTCGACTAGTGGTCCAGGTGAGCCGTATCGGCTACGCCGTAGCCGATTTTGGCGAGGATCCAGCCGACCAGCAGGCCAACCACCAGCAGGCCGACGGATGCCCAGACGAGCCATGGGATCACCAGAAAGAAGGCGACGGTGCCGATCGCGACGGCGAGAAGCATGATGGTGACGGCGGTCCAGGCCGCGATCGAATGGCCTTCACCTGGGTCTACCGATTCGAAGCTCATGGTTCTCCTTTTGTGCGTTGACGGACTAGCCAAGTCTAGCGGCCCCACGGTTCCCCGGCCTCCCCAGCGCACCAGGTGCAACCGGGAATCTGGTCTCGATTCAGTGCGGGGTGGTGGGGTCTTCGCCGCGGCTCAGCCCGTCCCAGTCGTCGACGGCGTCACGTTCGGGTGCGGAAACGTCCGCGGCGTCGGGACCGTCGGCATCCGTCGCCTCGGCCGACTCGGCCGCTTCGAATCGCACGGCCTGGTAGCGGGACGTCGGTCCGGGCCAACGCCTGGAGGTGACGAGCACCCCGACCCCGGCGCCGCCCATGACCACGCCGGCGAACAGCGCGATGAACGGCCATGGCGTCACGGCCGCCGAGGCGACGGCGTCGACGACCGAGCCTGCGCCAGAGATCCCGGTGGCATCGGTGACCGCGCCGGCACTGGCTGCCGCCGGATCGGTGACGGCCAAAAAAGCCGAGAGGCATACGGAGAAGCCGAGCAGAACCTCCAGCAGGCCGAGGACCACCCGGATGACGGGACCGGCGATGCTCAGGGCACCGGCGAGGGCCAGTCCGGCGAGGGCGAGGGCTGTCACCCCGGGGGCGGCCGTGGAGCCGGCCACCTCGAGTCTGTGCACGGCCGAGCCGGACTGCCCCACGATGACGTTCACCCAGACCTGGATCCAGGCCAGCAGGGCCAGACCGCTGGCCGCCAGCACCACGAGGATGTGCCCGAGCTTGAGGCGCCGTGCGGATGCCACCTAGCGCACCCGTTTCATGGCGTTCGCGACCGCGACCGCGCGGAGGGGCGCCGCGGCCTTGTTCTGTGACTCCAGGTATTCCGACGCCGGGTCGGAGTCCGCGACGAGGCCGCCGCCTGCTTGCACGCGGGCGACGCCATTCATAATCGTGGCGGTCCGGATGGCGATGGCCAGGTCCGCGTCCCCGGCGAACCCGAAGTAGCCGACCACTCCCCCGTACACGCCGCGCTGCGCGGGCTCGAGCGCGTCGATTATCTCGAGGGCGCGCGGTTTCGGGGCCCCGGAGAGAGTGCCGGCCGGGAACGTGGCGCGGAAGACGTCGATAGCGGACCGGCCCGGCAGCAGGTTCCCCTCCACCGACGAGACGAGGTGCATGATGTGGCTGAACCGCTCGATGCGCATGAACTCGGTCACCTCGACCGAGCCGGGTGCACACACCTTGAGCAGGTCGTTGCGGGCCAGGTCCACGAGCATCAGATGCTCGGCGCGTTCCTTGGCGTCGCCCGCGAGCTCGGCTTCGAAGTCGGCGTCGGCCTCCGGGGTCGTGCCGCGCGGCTTCGAGCCCGCGATCGGATGCGTGAACACGCGGTCGTTCTGCACCTTCACCAAGGCCTCCGGGGAGGAGCCCACGATCCAGTAGGTCTCCTTCTCCGGCGATTCCAGGCTCAGCAGGTACATGTAGGGCGACGGGTTGAGGCTGCGCAGCACCCGGTAGACGTCGATGGGGTCCGCCGTGCACTCCTGGTCGAACCGCTGGGAGACGACCACCTGGAAAACGTCGCCGTCGACGATGTGCTCCTTGGCGATGTCGACCGCGGCGAGGAAGTCCTCACGCCGGGTGCGGTTCGTCGGGGAGGCGGGCGTGGCGAGGTCGACCTCGGCGAGCCAGGTCTCGGACGGCTCGGCCAGGCGAGCCTGCAGGGCGTCGAGCCGGTCCTGGGCGGCCTCCCAGAGGGCGCCCGGTTCGTCGTGGCCGTCGTTGAGAACGTTGGCGATGAGCTGCACGGTGCCGTATTTGTGGTCAATCACGACGAGGTCGGCCACGAAGCTGAAGGCCTGGCCCGGCACGTCGTAGTCCGCCGGCGGGCGATTCGGCAGGCGCTCGATCTGGCGGATCGCCTCCCAGCCGATGAATCCGACGAGGCCGCCGGTCAGGGGTGGGTGGCCGGGCATGCGCGGGGTTTCCCAGCGTTCGTGGAGGGCCGCGAGAGCCGCCAGCGGGCCTAGGCCGGCGGCGTCGCCGAGGGCGCGCTCGGCCGAGAGGCCGTAGTCGAGCCAGCGGGTCTCGTCGCCCTGCTGGGTCAACACGCCGAACGAGGACACGCCCACGAACGAGAACCGCGACCAAATGCCGCCCTGCTCGGCGGACTCGAGCAGGAAGCTACCGGGCTGGCCGGCAGCGAGCTTGCGGTAGATGCCCACCGGGGTTTCGCCGTCGGCGAAGAGTTCGCGCACCACGGGGAACACCCGGTGGTCGTCGATCTGACGCGCGAACTGCCCGGCGGTGGTCGACGGGGCTGTGCCGGAGCTGTTCGGTGCCATGGTCAGTCCCTCGGTTTTTGGGTGGTTGCCCGGTCTGCTGCCACGTCGGGTGCCGCGGGGCGGGCGCCGGTCACGACCTCGATGCCGCGCCCGTCGAAGCAGGTGCGGGAGCCGGTGTGGCAGGCTGCTCCGATCTGGTCCGCCTGCACCAGGAGGGTGTCCGCGTCACAGTCGAGCGCGGCGGACTTCACATACTGGCCGTGGCCGGAGGTGTCGCCCTTGCGCCAGAATTCCTGGCGACTGCGCGACCAAAACGTCACGCGCCCCTCGGTGAGCGTGCGGCGCAGCGCTTCCCGGTTCATCCAGCCGAGCATGAGCACCTCACCGGTGTCCCACTGCTGGATCACCGCCGGTAACAGGCCGTCGGAGTTGAAGACGGCCCTGGCCAGGGCGTCGTCGAGGGTGGAGAGCACATCGGTCATTTACGGAGCCGTTTCGGGTCGGGTAAGGCACAGCATCATCAGCGCACGGGCATTCCGGCGCGCCTGAGCTCCGCCTTGACGTCGCCGACGGTCAGCTGGCCGCTGTGGAACACGGATGCCGCAAGCACGGCATCCGCCCCCGCGGCGATGGCCGGGGGAAAATCCTCGACCCGGCCGGCGCCGCCGGAGGCGATCACCGGAACGGTACTCAGGGCGCGCATCAGCGTGATGAGTTCGACGTCGAAGCCCGCCTTCGTTCCGTCGGCGTCGATGGAGTTGACGAGCAGCTCGCCGACCCCCAGCCCGATGGCCGTCTGCGCCCAGGCGAGAGCGTCCAGGTCGGTTTCGGTGCGGCCACCGTGGGTAGTGACGACGAAGCCAGACTCGGTGCGCCCGCTGCGCTTCACGTCAAGAGAAAGCACGAGAACCTGGGAGCCGAACCGGTCGGCGATCTCGCCGATCAGGGCGGGCCGCGTGATGGCGGCGCTGTTGACTCCGACCTTGTCGGCACCACTGGCCTGCAGCCGGGACACGTCCTCGACCGTGCGGATGCCGCCGCCCACCGTAAGCGGGATGAAGACCTGCTCTGCGGTGGCGCGCACGACGTCATAGGTGGTGGCACGGTTGTCCACCGTGGCGGTCACATCGAGGAAGGTGAGTTCGTCGGCTCCCTGCTCGTAGTACCGGCGGGCGAGTTCGACCGGATCGCCCGCGTCTCGCAGATTCTGGAAGTTCACTCCCTTGACCACGCGGCCGTCGGCCACGTCGAGGCAGGGTATGACCCGCACCGAAAGACTCACGATTGTGCCTCCATTGTGTGTCGCCGCATCTGGGTACCGCCGGTCAGCCCGTTACAAGCGGGCGTTGTGAATAGAGCTGATCAGGATGGCGCGCGCCCCGAGCTCGTAGAGGGCGTCCATGACGTGGTTCGTGTTCAGGCGCGGGATCATCACACGCACGGCAACCCATTCCGGGTCGTGCAGGGACGATACGGTGGGCGACTCGATGCCGGGCGCCAGCAGGCAGGCGTCGTCGAGGAGCGTCTGCGGGATGTCGTAGTCCATCAGCACGTACTGGCGGGCCACGAGCACGCCCTGCAAGCGGCGCAGGAGGGTCGCGATGCCGGGCTTGTCGTTTTCGGAGCTGATCAGCACGGCTGTGGACTGCAGGATGACCGGGCCGAAGATCTCGAGGCCGGCCTTGCGCAGAGTGGAGCCGGTGGAGACGACGTCGGCGACGGCATCCGCCACGCCGAGCTGGACGGCGGACTCGACCGCGCCGTCGAGGGTGACCAGAGTCACGCTGACGTCGTGCTCGGCGAGGAAGGCCTCGACCAGTCCGGGGTAGCTGGTGGCGACGCGAAGGCCGGATAGGTCGGCCAGGTCGGTGAAGCGGCCTGCGGGGCCGGCGAAGCGGAAGGTGGAGTCGCCGAAGTCGAGGCTGGCGATCTCCTGGGCGGTGGAGCCCGAGTCGAGCAGCAGGTCGCGCCCGGTGATTCCCACGTCGAGGGCTCCGGAGCCCACATAGGTGGCGATGTCGCGGGGACGCAAGTAGAAGAACTCCACGTCGTTGCGGGGGTCGGCCACGACGAGGTCGCGCGGGTCGCGGCGGCCCGTGTAGCCGGCCTCGAACAGCATCTGCGCGGCGGTTTCGGACAAGGAGCCCTTATTGGGCACGGCAATTCTCAGCATTTGGGCACTCTCTGCGTCTTCACGTTCTGGCGAACAGGTCTCACGGGGTCAACCGGGTGGAGTCTCTCTGATGGCGCGTCACAGATGGCGATACAGATCGGCGGGGGTCAGCCCCTTCGCCAGCATCATCACCTGCACGTGGTACAGCAGCTGGCTCATCTCGGCGGCGGTTTCGTCGTCGCTCTGGAACTCGGCGGCCATCCAGACCTCGGCGGCCTCTTCGACGATCTTCTTGCCGATGGCATGTACGCCGGCGTCGAGTTCGCGCACGGTTCCCGAGCCGTCGGGGCGGGTCCGTGCCTTGTCGCTCAGTTCAGCGAACAGGTTGTCAAAAGTCTTCACCTGACTAGGGTACTAGTGCGCATGCTGGTGTTCGGTCGCTGCGGCGCGCAACAGGGCGATCTGCTTCGCCGGGTCCGCAGCGTTGAACACGCTGGAGCCGGCGACGAACGTGTTCGCCCCGGCCTCGGCGGCGATGACGATGGTGTCCTCGGTGATGCCGCCGTCGACCTGCAGCCAGACGTCCAGGCCGGACTTCTTCACGGCCTCCGACAGGGTGCGAAGTTTGCGCATGGTGGAGGGCATGAAGCTCTGCCCCCCGAAGCCGGGTTCAACGGTCATCACGAGCACCTGGTCGAATTCGGGCAGTAGCTCGAGGTAGGGCTCGATGGCCGTGCCGGGCTTGAGCGCGATGCCGGCCCGGGCGCCGATCGAGCGCAGCTTGCGGGCCAGGCCGACCGGGTTGGTCGTGGCCTCCGCGTGGAAGGTGACCGAGAACGCGCCGGCTTCGGCGTAGCCGAGCGCCCAACGCTCCGGATTCTCGATCATCAGGTGCAGGTCGAAGGGCAACGGGGAGACCTGGGCGAGGCGGTCGACGACGGGCGGTCCGAACGTCAGATTCGGTACGAAATGGTTGTCCATGATGTCGACGTGCACCAGGTCGGCGGTGCGGATGCGCCCCAGGTCCCGTTCGAGATTGGCGAAGTCGGCGGCGAGGATGCTGGGGTTAATCCGGGTGACCATGCCTTCACCCTACTGCGGCGAGCCCCGGCGGCTCGAAAGTCCCATGCCGGTCGAGTCCACGGCCCTGGAGCGATGCCGTCCCGAACGAAGGCGACGGAGATTTCGCCGAAATGGGTCTAGACCTTTCACAAAAAGTTGTTTTCAACCAGAATTTCCGTCGACTTCATTCGGGCTGCGACGGAAAGGGACTTGGGTGCCTGGAGCTCGCAAGCCCTGCCGCGGATCGGGTGCGCGTTGTGGCTTACTCAGGAGATCCGGCCGGCTGCAGCGGCATCCGCAGTGGTCCCGGACTGGTGCGCGGCGGCTGGGCAGCCCGGCCGACGGATGTCCTGAGTTGGCCACGCGACGCCGCCCCGCCCGCACAAGTCACGCTGCGCATTCGCGAGTGTCGTGGTCAACTCAGGAGATCCCGCCGGCCGGGTCGGATATCTATCCCGGTTCCGCTCTGATTCGCGGCGGCTGGGCAGCCCGGCCGACGGATGTCCTGAGTTGGCCGCGCGACGCGCGGGCTCGGCCGGGCCATGCCCCCGGAAAAACCCGGGGGAGCCAGAATCTCCGTCAGATCGGGTCGAGGCAGGGGCCCGAATACGCGGGCCCGAAGGCAGGGACCCGAATGCGCAGGGACACGAAAGCGCGGGCCCGGGTCGCGGACTACTCCGTGCGCTCGAGCAGGGTGATGAACATAGCGTCGGTGCCGTGCCGATGCGGCCACAGTTGCACACTGCCCCCGTCGCCGGGCAGGTCGAGCTCGGAGCTGCTCAGCCCCTGCAGCACGGATGCCGTGTCGAGAGTGCGCACATGGCCCTCCCATTTCTTGAGCGCGGTGGCCACGATCCCGCGAGTCTCCGCGATGTGCGGTGAGCAGGTGACGTAGGCCAGCACCCCACCCGGCTTGAGCGCGCCGAGGGCCGCGTGGATCAGCCCGGACTGCAGGTCGGAGAGTTCGGCAACGTCCTTGGGCTGCTTGCGCCAACGGGCCTCCGGGCGCCGACGTAGCGCGCCGAGCCCGGTGCAGGGAGCATCCAGCAGGATCCGGTCGAATTCCTTCGGATGTTCGTCTCCGAACCGGGTGCCGTCCTCCTCCCAGACGGGCACCTCGCCGGGCACGGCGGCCAGCGCCTTACGCACGAGGGTGGCCCGGGCCGGGACGAGCTCGTTGGCGACGAGGCTGGCCCCGCCGGCCAGCGCCTCGGCGGCAAGCAGGGAGGCCTTGCCGCCGGGGCCCGCGCACAGGTCGAGCCAACGCTCCCCCGGCGCGACCGGGCGGGCGCGACTGAGCGTGAGGGCCGCCAACTGGGATCCCTCGTCCTGCACGCGGAGGCGTCCGCCGCTGTCCTGCATCAGGTGCACGGGGTCGCCGCCGGCCAGCACAAAACCGATGGGCGAGAAGTCGTTGGCAACGCCGAGACCGTCGGTGTCTTCGGTGTTGCTGAGTCCGGGCAGAATGACCATGTTCACCTTGGGCGCGGCATTGTCGGCCGAAAGCAGCTCCTCGAGCTCGGCCTCACGGCCCTCGAGGCGCAGCGACTGCCGGAACGCCCGCACCACCCAGACCGGGTGTGAGTGCTCCGCGGCAAGGCGGTCATCATCACTGGTGGCTTCGGTGAGCACGCGTTCGCGCCACTCGTCGGCGCTGGAGCGGGAGATGGTGCGCAGCACACCGTTGGTGAAGCCGGTGGCGGCGCGGGAGCCCACCTGACGGGCGAGTTCGACGGACTCGTTCACGGCGGCGTGGGTGGCCACCCGGGTGGCGAGCAACTGGTGCGCACCGAGACGCAGCACGTCCAGGATGGCCGGGTCGATCGCGGTGACGGGCCGACCGGCCGCGTCGGCGATCACCCGGTCATAGAAGCCCTGCATGCGCAGGGTGCCGTAGGTCAGCTCGGTGGCCAATGCGGCATCCGCGGTGCTGAGCGCCGCCCGTTTGATGCGGCTGGGCAGCAGCAGGTTCGCGTAGGCGTCTGATTCCCGCACGGCGGCGATGACCTCGTAGGCCACCCGCCGGGCCGGCTGCACGAAGTCGGTCTGCGGGCGCTCCAGGCCGTGTCCGCCCTGAGCACGGACGTCGTTCTTTCGCCCCTGGCGACGATCGTCGCTCATGAGGCGACCACCTCCGTCCAATTCACTCCGCGCCACCAGTCGATTGCCTTCATCTGCGTCTTTCCGGCCGGTTGCACGGTGACCAGCTCGAGCGGCTCGGTCCCCGTCCCAATCAGCACTTTCTTGTCGATCTCACGGATCAGGCCGGCCGGTTGCGGCTCGGCTCCCTGGGTCAGGGCAACGCCCTGGAGTTTGAGGCGGGCGTCGCCGAGCACCGTGAACGCGCCCGGCTCCGGGGTGACCCCGCGCACCCGGTTGCGCACCGAGACGGCCGGTTCGGACCAGTCGATACGGGCATCGGCGAGAGTCAGTTTGGGGGCCAGGGTGACCGGACCGGACTGCGGGTTCGCCTGCGCGCCGCCGGCTTCAAGGGCGTCGATCACCTGAAGCAGCAGGCGCGCGCCGCTGTCGCTGAGCGCCCGCAACACGCTGCCCGCGGTGTCGTCCTCGACGATCGCCCGCGTCAGTTGCGCGAACACGGCGCCCGCGTCGAGTTCCGGAACCAGCTGGAACACGGCGGCGCCAGTCTGCTCATCGCCGGCCATAAGTGCGTGCTGCACGGGAGCGGCGCCGCGCCAGCGCGGGAGCAGGGAGAAGTGCAGGTTGATCCAACCGAGCCGGGGCACCGACAGCAGCGGTTCGCGCACGAGCCCGCCGTAGGCGACGATGACGCCGAGGTCGGGTCGCAGTGCGGCGATCTCCACGGTCGCGGCCTCGTCGAGGCGATTGGCCTTGATCACGTGCAGCCCGTTCTCGGCGGCGGCCCGCGCGAGCGGCGAGGGGGTGAGCACGCGTTTGCGGCCGAACGGGGCATCCGCCCGGGTGATCACGGCCGCGAGGTCGTGGTGGGACTGAGCCAGGGCGACCAGGCTGGGCACGGCCGCCTGCGGCGTGCCGGCGAAGACGAGTTTCATTTAGAGCAGCTCCGGGTCGTCGAATCGTACTTTGAGTGTAGGCGCGGGGCGGAAGGCCGCCCCCTTCGGGCGCCGGCGGCGGGCGGCATTCCGCACGATCGCGGCCTTGAGCGCACGGGCCACGTCGTCACCGCTGGCATAGGGCAGCCGTACGATCGCACGCACCAGGGGGTCCTCCGTGGTGACCGGGCCGAGTACATCCACGCCGTCCATCCCGGCCAGCTCTGCCAGGGCCACGGCGACGTCGGCGTCGGAGCCGGTGACGGATGCCGCCCGCACCGCGGGCGGGAATCGCAGTTGGCGGCGATCGGCCAGTTCCGACGCGGCGAGCATCTCGGGCTGCCAGGAGTTCAGCGCCCGGGCGACGAGCCCGCCCACGCCGACCAGTACCACAGCGGCCCCCGGGGCCGCCAGTGCCGCGGCGTTGGACCACCAGCGCAGGCAGTCCTCCCCGACCCGCAGGGATTCCCGGGCGAGCATCCGTTCGCCGTCGAGCAGCAGGATGGCCCGGTACCCACCCGTCGGGATGGGTTCCGCGCCGCGGGTGGCGATCACCAGGGCCGGGGCGTCGCCGAGGTGCTGCAGCGGATGGTCGCCGTCGGCGACGATAATGCGCGCGCCGGGGAACGCCCGGCCGAGTTCTTCGGCGGTTCGCCCGGTTCCCAGGGTGACGACCCGCAGGGCGCGCCCTTCGCAGTGCGTGCAGTTCCAGTTGGCGGCCAGCGCCCCGCACCAGCGACACGACGGGGTGGAGCCCTTGGAGGCCAAACCGAGCGGCCCCTGGCAGGTGGTGCAGCGGGCGGCCTTCTTGCAACTCTGGCAGGCGAGCATCGGGGCGTAGCCGGGGCTGGCCACCTGCACCAGCACGGGGCCGTGGGCCAGCGCCTCCTTGGCGGCCCGCCACGCGGCCGTCGGGATGCGCGCGGCGCGGGCCTGCTGGTCGGGCTCGGATTGGAAGTCGGTGGGAATGATCCGCGGATGCCGGTTCTGCGCGGGGTGCACGGCAGTGAGCCAGCCCAGCTCGACCAGGCGCTGCACCTCGACGGTGCGGGTGTGGCCGAGGAAGACGAGGGCACAGCCGGACTGGCCCTGGCGCACGAGCGCGGCATCGCGGGAGTGCGCGTAGGGGCTGAGCGGTTCGCCGTGCAGCGGGTCGCCGTCGTCGAAGAGCGCGATCAGACCGAGGTCGTGGGCCGGCGCGTAGACGGCCGACCGATTGCCGAGCACGATCCGGGGTTCCGGGGCGAGGGCGGCCAGGAAGGCCCGATAGCGTTCCGGGTTGGGCTGGCGTGCATCGACCCGGCTGACCGAGCCGGCCGGGGCCAGCAGGTCGAGGGCGGCCTGAAGCTGGTCCTGGTCGCGGTAGTCCGGCACGACGAGGATGGCGCTTCGCCCGGCGGCCAGGCCGGCCACCGCGAGCTCGGCCAGGGTGAGCGCCCATTTCCCGATGGTCTGCCCGTCCGGCAGCCGTTGCAGCTCGGGCACCGCGGCCACGCAGAGGCGCGCCCCTGTGGCGACGGCCGTGTCGAGGGTACCGGCCGGGTAGTCGGCACAGGCCGGCCCGGCGGGGGTGTCGGGGTCGGCCACAGTGCCAGGCTCGGCCACGGTGGCAGCACCCGCCGTCCCGTCGGCCGGGCCGGACGGATCCGCTGTTCGCGACGCCAGCCAGGCCTTCTCCACCCGCACCTGGCGCGGGGGCACAGCCAGACGGATGATGTCGCTCGCGTTCCCGGAGGCCCGGTCTGCGACCCGACGGGCGAGCTCCCAGACCTCGGGGGTGAGCACCTGGGCGGCGGAGACCACGCTCTCGATCGGGCTGAGCGCACCCCGGAAGTCGGTGCCGGCCTCGAGACCCGGCAGCACCTCCGGGCCTGCGGCCGGTCCGACCGCACCGCGCCCCTCGGCCGCACCCAGCACCTCGATCAGGTATCCGTCGGCGACGCGACCGGCCGAGCGCAGCGGCACCCGCACGCGCACGCCGGGCCGGGCGGTGCCGGCGAGCTCGTCGGGAATGCTGTAATCGAACAGGTGGTCGAGCTGCGGCAGCGGCGAGTCGATGAGCACCCGGGCCACGAGGCCGGAGCGGGTCATCGGCGCCGCGCCTGCCCGGTCACAGTCCGGCAGCGCTTCTCAGCTCGTCGACCCGGTCGAGGCGCTCCCAGGTGAAGTCGGGAAGCTCGCGGCCGAAGTGGCCGTAGGTGGCGGTCTGCGCGTAGATCGGGCGCAGCAGGTCGAGGGAATGGATGATCGCGGCCGGGCGCAGGTCGAAGACCGCGCGGATCGCCGCGGTGATGTCCCGGTCGGCCATCACCCCGGTGCCGAAGGTCTCCACGTAGAGCCCGACGGGCGAGGCCTTGCCGATGGCGTAGGCCACCTGAATCTCGAGCCGGTCGGCCAGCCCGGCCGCCACGGCGTTCTTGGCCACCCAGCGCATCGCGTACGCTGCGGAGCGGTCGACCTTCGACGGGTCCTTGCCGCTGAACGCGCCCCCGCCGTGCCGGCTGGAACCGCCGTAGGTGTCGATGATGATCTTTCGCCCGGTGAGGCCGGCGTCGCCCTGAGGGCCGCCGATCTCGAACCGCCCGGTCGGGTTGATCAGCGTGTTCAGTTCGGACGAGTCCAGTTCCACGCGGGCGAGCACCGGTCGGATGACGAGTTCCTCGACCTCCGCGCGCAGCTGCTCGTTGGACACCTTCGGCGAGTGCTGGGTCGACAGCACGACGGTCTCGACCGAGCGCGGCGTGATGCCGTCGTAGCCGATGGTGACCTGGGTCTTGCCGTCGGGACGGAGATAGTCGAGTTCGCCTGACTTGCGCACCTCGGCGAGGCGTTCGGCGAGGCGGTGTGCGATCCAGATCGGGATCGGCATCAGCTGGGGAGTCTCCCGGGTGGCGTATCCGAACATGATGCCCTGGTCGCCGGCGCCCTGGCGGTCGAAGTCCTCGACGCTGGACTCTTCCCGACGCTCGAAGGCGTTGTCCACGCCCTGCGCGATGTCGGGCGACTGGCCGCCGATGGAGATCTCCACACCGCAGGAACGGCCGTCGAACCAGACGTCCGAAGAGTCGTAGCCGATATCGGTGATGCACTTGCGCACGATTGAGGGGATCTCGACGTAGGCCTCGGTGGTGACCTCGCCGGCTACGTGCACGAGACCGGTGGTGACGAGGGTCTCGACGGCGACCCGGCTGTGCGGGTCTTCCGTCAGGAGCGCGTCCAGAATACTGTCGGAGATCTGGTCGCAGATCTTGTCGGGGTGACCTTCGGTTACCGACTCCGAAGTGAAAAGGCGTAGCTCGCGCATCTGGCCCGTCTCTGTTGCAGAACAACGTGTAGAAGAAATGAACGTGAAAAAAACCCCGCTGAGACCGGGCGACGGCGACGGCAACCCCGGTGACCGGAGGCCCGGGAAATCTCAGGCGATCAGGTCAAGGATGCGCCCGGCCACCGACAATTTGGTGCCGGAGACCTCACACACTATATCTCCGTCGTGATCGAGCACCGTGATCGCGTTACGGTCCGAGGCGAAACCCTCCGCCCAGCCCACGCGGTTGACCACCAGGAAGTCGCAGCCCTTGCGCGCCATTTTCTCGCGGCCGAGTTCTCGCAGGCGAACCGGATCCGGCTCCGTCTCGGCGGCGAACCCGATCAGGACCTGGCCCGTCCGCTTGGTCCGGGCGAGCCCGGCGAGGATGTCGGGGTTGCGGGTCAGTTCGAGCAGCAGGGTGTCGCCGGTCTCGTCTTTCTTGATCTTGCCGGCGCTCACCTGCAGCGGCCGGTAGTCGGCGACCGCGGCCGCCATGATCACGGCGTCGGCCCCGGCGGCGGCATCCGTGACGGCCGCCTCGAGCTCGAGCGCGGTGCCCACGAGCCGTAGTTCCACCGCGGTTGGTGCGGCAACCTCGAGGTTCGCGGCGATCAGGGTCACGGACGCACCCCGAGCCAGGGCGGCCTGCGCCAGGGCGACCCCCTGCTTGCCGCTGGACCGGTTGCCGAGGAAGCGCACGGGGTCGAGGGGCTCGCGAGTGCCGCCAGCGGTGATCACGACGTGCTTTCCGACCAGGTCGGCGCCTGGCCCCTCGGTGCGGTCGGCCGCGGCAAGGGCGGCGAGGGCCGCGGCGACGATGGTGTCGGGCTCTTCCATCCGGCCGGCTCCGGTGTCGGCGCCGGTGAGCTGGCCGACCCCCGGCCCGACGACGATGACGCCGCGGGTGCGGAGGGTGGCCACATTGGCGACCGTGGCCGCGTTGTTCCACATCTCCGTGTGCATCGCCGGGGCGATCACGAGCGGGGCGGTGCTGGCCAGGATGGTGTTGCCGAGCAGGTCGTCGGCGAGGCCGGCGGCGAGCTTCGCGATGGTGTTCGCGGTGGCCGGGGCCACGACGATCAGATCGGCGGATTGGCCGATGGACACGTGCCGCACCTCGGCGACGCCCTCATAGAGGTCCGTGTGCACGGGGTTGCGGGAGATGGCCTCCAGGGTGGGCCGGCCGACGAATCGCAGCGCCGCCGGCGTCGCCACGACGTGCACGCAGTCCCCGCGCAACACGAAAGCGCGCACGACGTTCACGGCCTTGTAGGCAGCGATGCCGCCGGTTATCCCGACGACGATCGTGCGACCTGACGACATCCTGCGCGCTTGTGGGTGCGTTACTCGGCGATGGGGCGGGAGGTGAGCTTGTCTTCGTTGATCTCGCGGAGGGCGACGGACAGCGGCTTGTCGTCGACGGTCGAGTCGACGAGCGGGCCGACATTGTCGAACAGGCTGCCTTCGTGCAGGTCCGCATAGTAGTCGTTGATCTGACGGGCGCGCTTGGAGGCGAAGACCACGAGGGCGTACTTGGAGTCGACCTTGGTGAGCAGGTCGTCGATGGGCGGGTCAATGATGCCAGTGAGCTTGGTAGCCATTGGTGTCACTCCTTCAGAGCGGTTTGTGCTGCGGGACGCGCAGAATCACGGAAAGCGGGCGCTACGGCAGCAACGACGCCGTACGCAGATTCATCAAGTCTACGACCTCGCGCGCCGCTTCGCCCACGTCGTGGTTCACGACCCGGTAATCGAACTCCCCCTGGGCGGCCAATTCGAGTTTGGCCGTCTCGAGCCGGCGGGCCTGTTCGGCGGGCGCCTCGGTGTCCCGGCCGATCAGCCGGCGCACCAGTTCGTCCCAGCTCGGCGGAAGCAGGAAGACCAGTCTGGACTCCGGCATGGCCCGGCGAACGGCCCGGGCTCCTTGGATGTCGATCTCGAGGAGCACGCTGTGGCCCTCGTTCAACGCCTCCGTGACCGGACCTCGCGGGGTGCCGTAGCGGTGCGCGTTGTGCACGGTCGCCCACTCGAGCAGGTCGCCGGCCGCGACCATCCGGTCGAATTCGGCGTCGTCGACGAAGAAGTAGCTCAGGCCCTCGGTCTCGCCTGGGCGAGGTGCCCGGGTCGTGGCCGACACCGACAGGTGCACGCCCGGGTAATGCTGACGGATGTGCGCCGCGACGGTTCCCTTGCCGACCGCGGTGGGACCGGCCAGCACGACAAGCTTCGCGGAGGAATCGCCGCGCTTCGCGGCGGTGCGGGTGGTGAGAAAATCTCGCAACCGATCGCGTTGGTGCTTGCCCAGCCCTCCCAATCGCTTCGACGGCGAGATCTCGAGCCTCTCCATGATGCGGTGCATCTTGGTGACGCCGATCGCCGGAATGCTGATCAGGAACTCGGTCACCCGCAGGCGCCCTTCGACGCCGTCCGGGCTCTCGGTCGCGGCGACCAACACGTCTAGCGCGCTACGTTTTCCGTGCGCAATCTGGCCTTTAACTGCGGCGCGTGCACGGCGAGCCGCCACGGCGGCACGCGAGGCGGCAACCCGATCGACGTCGGGTGGGGTGGGGCGATTCTCAGCCACGGGCAGCTCCTGCTTCAACTACTCGGCGCGCAATCGCTTGTTTGATTCGGTCGGGGCCGACCGCTAGAACGCTGCGCGATTCACTCACGATAACGCCTTCCGCGTACCCCCCGTACAAGTTCTTCAGATCAACGACCTGCGCGCCCTGGTGACCGAAGCCAGGAGCGAGGATGGGGGTGAGCCCCCGGGCGGGCGCCACGGAGAGGTCCAGTCCGAACGTGGCCAGGTCCAGTGTGGCGCCGAGCACCACCCCGACCGAGCCGAGGGAGGAAGCCCCGGACCGGGCATTCCGCTCGGTCACGGCGCCGAAGACGGATTGGGCGACACTTTGGCCGATCTGATTCCCCTCGGCGATCACGGCCCGCTGGAGCGCCGCCGCCTCGGGGTTCGAGGTGGCGGCCAGCACGAAGATCCCCTTGCCGGTCTGGGCGGCAAGGCTGAACACCGGTTCCAGCGACCCGACGCCCATATACGCGTTCACGGTGATGGCGTCGACCTCCAGGGGGGACTCCTCGCTCAGCCAAGCCTGGCCGTACGCCTCCACGCTGGTGCCGAGGTCGCCGCGCTTGACGTCCGCGATCGTGAGCAGCCCGGCGGCGCGGGCATCCGCCAGCACCCGTTCCAGGGCAAGGTACCCGGCGGAGCCGAAACGCTCGTAGAAGGCCACCTGGGGCTTCACCAGGCCGACCTGACCGGCGGCGGCGGCCACGACCTGGCGGCCGAAAGACTCCGCCCCGGCGGCCGTGTCCGGCAGACCCCAGTCGGTCAGGAGCCAGGCGTGCGGGTCGATGCCGACGCAGACTTGTCCCCGGACCGAGAAGACATCACCCAGCCGGTCGCCGAAGGCGGCCGGTGCGGCCGGGCCGACCGCTGCGGTCGACCCGTCCTGTTCGTGCGCGCGGCTCACAGTGCCGCCGTCCGGGTGAGGGCGTATTCCTGCAGCGAGGTCACCTCGAAGCCGCCGCGAATCGCGTCGATCGAGGCCACTGCGGCGCTCAACTCGGCGATGGTGGTGAACAGCGGCAGGTCCGCGGCGACCGCGGCCGCGCGGATCTCGTAGCCGTCGGCTCGGGCGGTGCGACCGCCGGGGGTGTTGATGACGATCTGCACCTCTTCGCGGCGGATCAGTTCCACGATCGACACGTCCGCCTCGTCGGTCTTCTCACTGAACTTGGTGACGATGGCGGCGCGGATGCCGTTGCGTTGCAGAACTTCGGCGGTACCCTCCGTGGCGGTAATCGAGTAGCCGAGCTGCTGCAAGCGCAGCATGGGCAGGATGATCGCGCGCTTGTCCCGGTCGGAGACCGACACGAATACGGTGCCGGTGAGCGGGATTCCGCCGTAGGCGGCGAGCTGGCTCTTGGCGAAGGCCCGCGGGAAGTCGCGGTCGATGCCCATGACTTCACCGGTCGAGCGCATCTCCGGGCCGAGCACGGAGTCCACGACGAGACCCTCGGGCGTGCGGAACCGGTTGAACGGCAGCACGGCTTCCTTCACGGCGACCGGGGCATCCATCGGCACCCGCGAGCCGTCGATCAGAGGCAGCTTGCCCTCGGCCTTGAGTTCGGCGATGGTCTTGCCGACCATGATCAGCGCGGCGGCCTTGGCCAGGGTGATGCCGAGGGCCTTGGCCACGAACGGCACCGTACGCGAGGCGCGCGGGTTCGCTTCGAGCACGTAGAGCACGCCGGCGCCGATCGCGAACTGCACGTTGAGCAGGCCGCGCACGCCGATGCCGCGGGCGATGCCCAGCGTCGCCTCGCGCACTCGGTCGATCTCCGCACGGCCGAGGGTGACCGGCGGCAGGGTGCAGCTCGAGTCGCCGGAGTGGATCCCGGCCTCCTCGATGTGCTCCATCACGCCGCCGATGTAGAGCTCGGTGCCGTCGTAGATGGCGTCCACGTCGATCTCGATGGCGTCGTCGAGAAACCGGTCCACAAGCAGCGGATGCGACGGGCCGATGATGCCCTGTCCGGCCATCCGGTTGAAGTAGTCGGCCAACGCTGCCGAGTCGTAGACGATCTCCATGCCGCGGCCGCCGAGCACGTAGCTCGGGCGCACGAGCACGGGATAGCCGATCTCCTCGGCAACGACCACAGCGCCGGCGTAGTCGGTGGCGACGCCGTTGCGGGGGGCGAGCAGGCCGGCCTGCTCGAGGATGCCGGAGAAGAGTCCGCGCTCCTCCGCCAGGTCGATGGCCTCCGGGGTGGTGCCGAGTATCGGGATGCCCTCGGCCTCGAGGCCCTTGGCGAGGCCGAGCGCGGTCTGCCCTCCCAGCTGCACGACCACGCCGACGAGCTCGCCGCTCTGGCTTTCTGCGTGAATGACCTCGAGCACGTCCTCGAGGGTGAGCGGCTCGAAGTAGAGCCGGTCTGAGGTGTCGTAGTCGGTCGAGACCGTCTCCGGGTTGCAGTTGATCATGATGGTCTCGTAGCCGGCCTCGGAGAGGGCAAACGACGCGTGCACGCAGGAGTAGTCGAACTCGACGCCCTGGCCGATGCGGTTCGGGCCGGAGCCGATGATGACGACCTTCTTGCGGTCGCTGGGCACGACCTCGGTCTCCTGGTCGTAGCTGGAGTAGTGGTACGGCGTGAGTGCGGGGAACTCCCCCGCGCAGGTGTCGACGGTCTTGAAGACGGGGCGCACGCCGAGGATGTGGCGCACCGTGCGCACATCCGCTTCGCCGAAGCCGCGCAGCTCGCCGATCTGGGCGTCGGAGAAGCCGTGGTCTTTGGCGGTGCGGAGGATGTCCGTGTCGAGGCGCTCGGCGGCGGCGATCTCGTCCGCGATCTCGTTGATCAACACGATCTGGTCGATGAACCACGGATCGATCTTGGTGGCGTCGAAAACCTGCTCGGTGGTGGCACCCTTGCGGAGCGCCTGCTGAACGGTGACGATCCGGCCGTCGGTGGGTACTTCGGCGACCGTGAGCAACTCGTCGACCGTGCGAGTCTCGGCTCCCCAGTGGAACGACGAACCGCGCTTCTCGAGCGAGCGGAGCGCCTTCTGCAGCGCGGAGGCGTAACTGCGGCCGATGGCCATCGCCTCCCCCACGGACTTCATGGTGGTGGTCAGACGCTGGTCGGCGGCGGGGAACTTCTCGAACGCGAACCGGGGCACCTTGACCACGACGTAGTCCAGGGTGGGTTCGAAGCTGGCCGGGGTGACACCGGTGATGTCGTTTGGGATCTCGTCGAGCCGGTAGCCGAGCGCGAGTTTCGCGGCGATTTTGGCGATCGGAAAGCCCGTCGCCTTGCTCGCCAGGGCGGAGGAGCGGGACACGCGCGGGTTCATCTCGATCACGATGATGCGACCGTCGGCCGGGTTGATCGCGAACTGGATGTTGCAGCCGCCGGTATCCACCCCCACGGCGCGGATGATGTCGATGCTGATGTCGCGCAGCTTCTGGTACTCGCGGTCGGTCAGGGTCAGCGCCGGGGCGACGGTGATCGAGTCGCCGGTGTGTACGCCGACCGGGTCGACGTTCTCGATCGAGCAGACGACGACCGTGTTGTCGGCCGTGTCGCGCATCATCTCGAGCTCGAATTCCTTCCAGCCGAGGATGGATTCCTCCAGCAGGACCTCGCTGGTGGGGCTCTGGTGCAGCCCGTCGCCGACGATGCGGCGCAGTTCCGACTCGGTGTAGGCGAAGCCGGAGCCGAGGCCGCCCATGGTGAAGGAGGGGCGAACGACGAGCGGGTAGCCGAGGTCGCCTGCGAAGCCGACTGCCTCCTCGACCGTGTGGGCGATGTAGGACCGGGCGACGCCGGCGCCTGCATCCAGCACCAGCTGCTTGAAGATCTGGCGGTCCTCACCCTTCTGGATGGCGTCGAAGGAGGCGCCGATGAGTTCGACATCATACTTGGCCAGGATGCCGCGCTCGTGAAGCTGGATGGCGGCGTTCAGCGCGGTCTGCCCGCCGAGGGTCGGCAGAATCGCGTCGGGGCGTTCCTTGGCGATGATCGTCTCGAGGATCTCCGGGGTGATCGGCTCGATGTAGGTGGCGTCGGCGAAGTCGGGGTCGGTCATGATCGTGGCCGGGTTGGAGTTGACCAGGATGACCCTGACCCCCTCGGCCCGCAGCACCCGGCAGGCCTGAGTTCCGGAATAGTCGAACTCGCAGGCCTGGCCGATCACGATCGGACCCGATCCGATGACGAGAACGCTGTTAATGTCGTCGCGCTTGGGCATTACTTGGCGTCTCCTGCTCCGGTGGCCGCACGATGCGCGACCACCACGTCCCTGAACCGATCGAAAAGGTACTCGGCGTCGTGTGGGCCGGCCGCCGACTCCGGGTGGTACTGCACCGAGAAAGCGGGGATATCGAGGCAGCGGATGCCCTCGACCACCTGGTCGTTGAGGCTGTAGTGGCTCACCTCCACCCGGCCGAAACCGGTGCGGGACTCATGCACTCCCTCGATGGGCATGTCCACGGCGAACCCGTGGTTCTGCGAGGTGATCTCTACCCGGCCGGTGGTCTTATCGAGCACGGGCTGGTTGATTCCCCGGTGCCCGAAGGGCAGCTTGTAGGTTCGGAAGCCGAGGGCGCGGCCGAGCAGCTGGTTGCCGAAGCAGATCCCGAAGTAGGGCACACCGGCTCGCAGCATCTCCTGCAGGAGGTTCACGTGCAGGTCGGAGGCTGCCGGGTCGCCGGGGCCGTTGGAAAAGAACAGGGCCGACGGGGTGAGGGACAGCACGTGCTCGGCGGTGACCGACTGGGGCAGCACCAGCACCTCGAAGCCGCGCGCGGCGAGGTGGCCCAGAGTGGAGGTCTTGACCCCGAGGTCGAGCACGGCGACCGAGCCGATGCGCTCGCCCTGCGCGGGCACCGAGAACGGTTCGACCGTGGATACCTCATCGGACAGGTTGCGGCCGCGCATGCCGGCCCCGGCACGCACCAGCTCGAGCTGCTCGCCATCGGAGAGGCCGAAACGGTCGCCGGAGAAGATCCCGCTCTTCATGGCCCCGGACGAGCGGATGTGGCGGGTGATCGCACGCGTGTCGACACCACTGATCCCGACCACTCCCCCGCCCGTCAGGTCGTCATCGAGGCTGCGGGTGGACCGGAAGTTGGAGGCGATGCGGGCAGGCTCGCGCACAACGAAGCCGGAGACCCAAATACGGCGGGACTCCATGTCCTCGTCGTTGGCGCCCGTGTTGCCGATGTGCGGCGCCGTCATCAGCACGATCTGCCCGGCGTAGGACGGGTCGGTGAGGGTCTCCTGGTAACCGGTCATGCCGGTGGCGAAGACGATCTCGCCGAGGGTCTGCCCCACGCTGCCGTAAGAACGGCCTTCGTAGCGGCGGCCGTCTTCGAGTACGAGCACAGCAGGAGTCGGTCGGTCGGGGGTCGTTGCGTTGCTCACGCTAGGCCTCGCTTTCATCGCGCGCGGCCGGGCGCCGGGCGCCGGCCGCAATGGTTCGGATGGCGTCGTTCACGCTGACGCGGTCGGATGGGTCAAGGATTCGGAAGTAGCTGTCGACGATCTGACTGTCGGTGCCGGGCAGCCGCCAGCCGAGCAGCAGCAGGCCGTCGGTCTCGACGGCGCGGTCGATGGCCACGGTGGCGTCTTCCAGCACGGCGATGGCCGAGGCAGGGATGAACACCGCCTCCTCGCCGGCCAGGGCCAGGATCACGCCCGCGTCGGTCACGGTCAGGCGGGCCCGGGCCCGGAAACCCAGGCCAGGGATGTTCAGGCGCTCGAGCGGCTGGGCGCGGAGGGTCGTGGCAACGTAGAACACGGCGGCGGAGGCCAGCTCGAGTGCCGCGTCGACGGGCAGCGGGTAGCCGGCCGGCAGGGCGGCATCGCGGCGGCTACGGCCCCGCCAGCTGCGTAGCATGAGGCCGAGCAGGCCGAGCAGCACGGCGACGGTGATGACGGTGGCGATGGTCCTAGCCATGGGTGCGCTCCTCGAGTGCCGCGATCTCCTCGGCGGGCCGCAGCGCACCGTCCAGAACCGTGGCGTAGCCCCGGTGGAATGTGGCCAGCACCCGACCCGGCAGGGTCATCGCCAGGTAGGGCGAGTTGGCGCTCCTGCCGGCCAGGTTGCCGCGCTCGAAGACGCGGCTCGCGGCGGGATCGTAGAGGGTGAGCTCGGCGGGAGCCCCGACCAGAAGACCCTGGCCCTGGCCGGCGAGCCGGCCGATCCGGGCGGGGCTGCTGGAGAGCACGCGAGCGATGTCCTTCCAGTCGAGCAGCCCGGTGTTGACGACGGCCGCGTGCACCACGGAGAGGGCGGATTCGAGGCCGACCATGCCGTTCGCCGCGGCGTCCCACTCGCAGTCCTTCGCCTCGACCGGGTGCGGGGCGTGGTCGGTGGCAACGATGTCGATGGTGCCGTCGGCGAGGCCGGCGCGCAGTGCTTCGACGTCTTCGCGGCGGCGCAGCGGCGGGTTGACCTTGAACCGCGCGTCGTAGCCGACGACCAGGTCCTCGGTGAGCAGCAGGTGATGCGGGGTGGCCTCGGCGGTCACCTGGATGCCGCGGGCCTTGGCCCAGCGGATGACGTCGACCGAGCCGGCCGTCGACACGTGGCACACGTGCAGACGCGACCCGACGTGCTCGGCGAGCAGCACATCGCGTGCGATGATCGACTCCTCGGCGACCGCGGGCCAGCCGACCATCCCGAGTTCGCTGGAGAGTGCCCCCTCGTTCATCTGCGCCTTCTCGGTCAGGCGCGGTTCCTGGGAATGCTGGGCGACGACGCCGTCGAACGCCTTCACATACTCAAGGGCCCGGCGCATCAACAGCGGGTCGGAGACGCAGAAGCCGTCGTCGGAGAAGACCCGCACTTGGGCTCGACTGGTGGCCATGGCGCCCAGTTCGGCCAGGCGCTCCCCCGCAAGCCCGACGGTGACGGCGCCGATCGGCTGCACGGTGACATAGCCGGCGCGCTCACCGAGGGCGAGAACCTGGTCGACGACGCCGGCGGTGTCCTGCACGGGCGAGGTGTTGGCCATCGCAAACACGCTGGTGAAGCCGCCCACGGCCGCGGCCTGACTGCCGGTCAGAATGGTTTCACTCTGTTCAAAGCCCGGCTCGCGCAGGTGCGTGTGCAGGTCGACCAGGCCGGGCAGAGCGATCAGTCCGGCCGCGTCGACGACGGTTGCGCCGGCACCAGAAAGCCCGGAACCGATCTCGCGAATCATGCCGTCGGCGAGGATAAAGTCGGTGCGGGTGCCGTCCGCGAGGGTCGCGCCTCTAATCAGGTACGGCGTGCTGGCCGCGCTGTCGCTGGACATCTATGAATCCTCCCGATCGCCGGACAACAGCAGGTACAGTGCCGCCATCCGCACTGAAACCCCGTTTGCGACCTGTTCGCGCACGGTCGAGCCGGCCGAATCGGCCGCCGCTGAAGATATTTCCAGGCCGCGATTCATGGGGCCGGGGTGCATCACAATGGTAGTCGGGGGCAGACGGCCGAAGCGCTCATCGTCCAGCCCCCAGTGGCGCGAGTACTCGCGGCTGTTCGGGAAGAAGGCGGCGTCCATGCGTTCCTGCTGGATGCGCAGCATCATCACCACGTCGGGCCCGGCGTCGATGGCCGCGTCCAGGTCGAAGCCCGACTCCGCCGGCCACCCGCTCATATCCATCGGTAACAGGGTGGGCGGCGCGATCAGGCTCACATGCGCGCCGAGCGTGGTGAGCAGCCACAGGTTCGAGCGGGCCACCCGGGAGTGCAGGATGTCACCGACGATGGTGACCGTGACGCCGTCCAGGCCCCGACCGCGCGCGGCGCCCCGGTGCAGCCGGCGCCGGATGGTGAACGCGTCCAGCAGCGCCTGGGTCGGATGCTCATGGGTGCCGTCGCCCGCGTTGATGATGCCGGCGTCGATCCAGCCGCTTTCGGCCAGCACATGGGGTGCCCCGGAGGCGGGGTGGCGGATGACGACCCCGTCGGCACCCATCGCGGCGAGGGTTTGGGCGGTGTCCTTGAGGCTTTCGCCCTTCGACACGCTCGAGCCCTTGGCGCTGAAGTTGATCACGTCCGCGCTCAGCCGTTTCGCGGCGGCCTCGAAGGAGATCCGGGTACGCGTCGAATCCTCGAAGAACAGGTTGACCACGGTCTTGCCGCGCAGGGTGGGCAGCTTCTTCACCTCGCGGTTGGCGACATCAGCCATGTCCTCGGCGATGTCGAGCAGCAGGATCGCCTCGCCCTGGCTCATGCCCTTGGTCGAGAGGAGGTGCCTCATGACGCCACCCCCGCGTCGCCTTCGAGCGGTCCGCCGTCGATGCTGACGAACTCGTCGCCGTCGACCTCGAGCAGGTGCAGGTTGATGCGTTCCGCGGTGGAGCTGGGCAGGTTCTTGCCCACGAAGTCGGCCCGGATCGGCAGTTCGCGGTGGCCGCGGTCCACGAGCACGGCCAGGCGCACGACGGTCGGCCGCCCGTGGTCGCCGAGGGCGTCGAGGGCGGCGCGGATGGTGCGGCCCGAGTAGAGCACGTCGTCGACGAGCACCACCGTGACGCCGTCGACGCTGCCGGGAACCAGGGTGCGGGACGGCGTGCGAGTGCGGGTGTGGCCGAGGTCGTCGCGGTACATGGTGACGTCGAGGGAGCCGACCCGGACATCCGTCGCTGTGGGCTCGATACGCGCGATGGTCTCGGCGATGCGCCGGGCCAGAACGACCCCGCGAGTGGGGATGCCGAGGATCACGAGGTTCTCGGCACCTCGATTGGACTCCAGGATCTCGTGGGAGATCCGAGTCAACGCTCGAGCGATATCAGCCTGGTTCAGCACGGTGCGTGCCATCAACCCGACCTCCTTCCCCGCCTCACCGGACGGCTGTTAAAGGATGTCATTTCCGGGTTTCACCCTAGCACCCGACGCGGGCTCCCTTGTGCTGGGCCTCACCACCCCCAGGGGCGCCGATGTGGCTGCCGTCATTGATCGGTTGCCGGCCCCAGGTGAGGGAGGACGGCGCCAGGTCACCCCAGGGCAGCGAACGAACATCGAGAGGTCCCCGGGCCCAGCCCCGTCCGCGTCCGAGCTGAGCGCCGCGGCCGTCAGCAGCCGGCGGTGGGTATTCACGGACCTCGATGTCACCTGCAGCTGCAGGGCACCACTTCCTGCGCTCGGCCTGGCCATCCTTGGTCGCCGGCACCGTTGCCGGCATCACGGTCTCCACCTGAGACCACGGCGGCTGCGCTCAGCCGACCGAGTTGCTACTGAGGAAGCCCAGGAATTCCGCCGGGTCGGTCAGTCCGCCGTCGTAGACGCTGCCGTTCACGAGCACGGTCGGCGTGCCCCGGATCCGGGTGACCTCGGCATCCGCAATCATGCCGTTCAGGGCCTGCTCGGTGTTGGCCCGGGACCAGGCCTGGTACTCGCCGGCCGCGAGGCAGTCGTCGATGTCGACGGGGTTGTCGACGAGGGCCGCGAGCTCCGAGTCGCCGAGCCCCGCGGAGTTCTCGGCGGGCTGGTTCGCGAACAGGGCCGCCTGGAAGGCGAGCAGGTTCTCCGGGTTGAGAGTGGCCTGGCAGGTCAGGGCGGCGGATGCCCGGGTCGAGTAGGCCGTTCCCTGCGAGACCCGGTCGAGGAAAGTGAGCGAGTGCAGCCGCAAGGTGATGGTCCCGTCAGTGGCGAGGACAGCCAGCTCGCCGCCGTTCGTCTCCTCAAACTGCCGGCAGTACGGGCACATCGGGTCGAAGTAGACGTCGACGAGCGCGGCGCCGGTGCCGACCGACAGGTAGCCGTCGTCGAAGTGGGCCGCGCCGACGGTGCCGGTGGGCAGGGCTTCCTGCGACGCATTCGCGTTCGCCTCATCCGTCTGCGGCTCGCTCGTGGACGAACTCCACGGCTGGTCGCCCACGGCTCCGTTCACAGCCGCCGCGATGAGCGGAATCACGGTCGCGGCAACGACGACGGCGATCACGAGCGCCAGGGTGGTGGCGGCGATGCCCACGTAGCCGAGAACGAGCCCGGTGATCGCCAGACCCCGGCCGCCTTCATGGGTACGCCTGATCTGCCCCAGGGCAAGGTGCCCGGTGATCACGGCCGCCAGGGAGACGAAGAACGCCGACACCAGGGAGATGATCGCCAGTGTGTTCGTCTTCGGCGCCGCCGGGAAGGGCGCCTGTCCGTAGGCCGGCGGATACGGCTCCGGGTCGCGGGGCGGTGCGGGCTCGGTGTTGGTCATGCGATCCCCCTGGCAGAACGGATTACGCGGATGGTGCGGTTTGGGCGATGCGCCCGAGGAGTCCGTTCACGAAGCCCGCCGAGTCATCCGTCGACAGGATTTTGGCGGCCTCGACCGCCTCGTCGATGGCGACAGCGTGCGGAACAGCGTCGTTGAAGAGGATCTCCCAGATACCGATGCGCAGGATGGCGCGATCGAGGACGGGCATGCGAGCCAGCGTCCAGCCCTGCGAGTACGTCTCGATGAGTTCGTCGATCTCCTCGCGGTGATCCACGACGCCGTCGATGATGTCCCGGGCGTAGAGCCAGGAGGCCATCCGGGCCGGCTCGCTCGCGGCGCGCTGCGCCTCGAGGGCGAGCGACTCCGGGATGGTGCTCTGCCGCACGTCTGCGGCATACAGGATGTCGATCGCACGCTTGCGCGCCTTGGTTCGAGCGCTCACTAGTTGACGCGGCCCAGGTAATCCCCGGTGCGGGTGTCGACCTTGACTCGGGTGCCCTGCTCGAGGAACAGGGGAACCTGGATCTGGAAGCCCGTTTCGACGGTGGCCGGCTTGGTGCCGCCGGTTGAGCGGTCGCCCTGAAGGCCCGGCTCGGTGTAGGTGATTTCGAGAACGACGGAGGCCGGCAGCTCGACGTAGAGGGGGTTGCCGTTGTGCAGGGCGATCGTCACGTTCTGGTTCTCAAGCATGAAGTTGACGGCGTCGCCCACAACGACGGCCGGTACGTGCAGCTGATCGAAATCGGACACGTCCATGAAGACGTAGGAGTCGCCGTCCGCGTACAGATACTGGAAGTCCTGGCGGTCGACGTTCTCGGTCTCGATCTTCGCGCCGGCGTTGAAGGTGCGGTCGACGGTCTTGCCCGTCACAACGTTCTTCAGCTTGGTGCGGACGAAGGCGCCGCCCTTGCCCGGCTTGACGTGCTGGAAATCGGTGACTGCCCACAACTGGCCATCGATGTTGAGCACGACGCCATTCCGGATATCGGCGGTTGATGCCATGAAAATGTGTTCCGTTCACTGGGTTCAATTAGAAAGGTGCGCGGCCGAATCGGCCATCAACGAGTGTAGTTGCCCGCAGCCCGCGCACCAAAGGCGCGAGACCCGGCCGGTCAGGCGGTCGCCGGCACCGACCTCGCGATGAAGTCCAGGGCCAGACGGTAGGAATCGAAGCCGAACCCGGCAATCACCCCGGTGGCCACGGCGCTGACGACGCTCGTGTGGCGGAACGTTTCCCGGGCGTGCGGGTTGGACAGGTGTACCTCGACCAGGGTGACGCCAGCCTTCGTCACGAGAGCGGCGGCATCCCGCAGCGCGTAACTGTAGTGCGTGAACGCCGCCGGGTTCAGGATGACGGGAAGGCGCTCGTCGACGGCCTCGTACAGCCAATGGATGAGCTCGGCCTCGTCATCCGTCTGGCGCACGTCGACCGTCATCCCCGCCGGGGCGGCCCGCGTCAGCATCGTGCGCAGCTGATCGAGGTCGGCCGACCCGTAAACGTCGGGTTCGCGACTGCCGAGCCGCCCCAGGTTCGGGCCGTTCAGAACGAGAACTGTACTCATTCCCACAGCCTAAGGGAGGACGCGGACGCCGAGGGCCAGGGCAGGATCAGGGCAGGATCGGCCCGACCGAGATCATCACGCAGTACACCAGGATCATCACCAGCGAGTAGCGGAACATCCGCCTGGCCCAGGTGGCGGGATCGGCGGCGCGCAGGCCGATGACACCCAGCCAGATCCAATAAGCGCCGAGCACGCCCATGACCGCCGTGTAGGCGTAGCCCACGTAGCCGAATACCGACAAGAGGAGGGTGGAGGCAACGAATCCGACCGTGTAGACGAGGATCTGAACTGTGGTGTTCGGGACGCCCCGCACCACGGAGATGACGGGGACGCCGGCGCGGGCGTATTCGTCGTGGCGGTAGATGGCGATGGAGTAGAACTCAGGCATCTGCCAGAGGAACACGGCTAGGAAGGCGAGCACGGCTGCGATGTCGATGGCGCCGGTGACGGCGACGTAGCCGGCCAGGATGGGCGCTGCGCCCGAGACGCTGCCGACCAGGGTGCCGTGGATCGACATGCGCTTGGACAGCATGCCGTACAGCACGACATAGACGAGGAAGCCGCCCAGGCCGACGGCGACGACGAGCCAGTTCGTCCAGGCGATGAGCGTCGCCATGCCGAAAACGAACAGCAGGCTTGAGAAGATGACCGCGTTCCGCACGCCGATGCGGCCGGTGACCGTGGCCCGCTTCTTCGTGCGTTCCATCACCGTGTCGATGTCGCGGTCGAGCACGTTGTTGAGCACGGTGGCCGACGCAATCACGAGCGTGGTACCCAGGCAAAGCGCCGCGAACAGGAAAAGATCCACCTGGCCTCGGGCCGCGAGCAGAAAGCCCGCCGCGGCTGTCAACGCGTTGCCGTAGAGAACGCCGGGTTTGGTCAGGGAGTAGTACCGCGTGATCGTGTCACGGATGCCCGTGCCGTCGGCCCGGCCGGCGAGAGCCCCGTCGGTGCCGTCCACCCGATTGCGAACGAAGAATGGTACGCGCGCAGTCATGCGGAAAGGGTTCCCATCGGGTCGTCGGTCGTGGTCAATCATATGCCGCCGAATCTGTGCGCGACCCGTTCCGTCCGATTCACACTGGCACGCGCCGAGGTGCCTCTATCCGGCGCTGATCCCGGGCGGTAGGGTGTCGAAGCCGGTCGTTTGGTCGGCGCCAGGCCTAGGACAAGGGTGTGACATGGCCGGAAGATTCACAATCTATCGGGACCAGTCGGGCAGCTACCGATTCTGTTTCTCAGCGGACAACGGGCAGAGCATCCCGTCGCCGGAAACCTATCGCACGGAGGACGAGGCACGGAAAAAGGTTGATTCTCTGCGCTCCAACGTCAGCCCACGCAGCCGCCGCACGCACTGAGGCCAGCGCCTGTCTCCGCGACGTCATCCTCGTGGCGACAGGGGTGCATCCGTGTTCAGCTCACCCTGGCCCTGCAGCCGCCCAGCAGCGGTCGAATTGGCCCATCACGCGTCACGTCAGGGGAGAAATTGACAGAACACGAGAGCGCGGGTCGTCGGCCCCGCGCCGCCTGGCGCGGATCTGCGTCGGGTAGCGCCAACGCCCGCACACCACGGAGGCGTCGCCTCCTCCGGGACCTGCTCGTCATCCTGGTCACCGCCCTGGTCGTCTCGTTTCTGACCGAAGCCTTCCTGATCCGCACGTTCTATATCCCGACCGGATCGATGCAGGACACCCTGCAGATCGACGACCGCATCATCGTGAACGAGCTCGTCCCCGACGTCGTCGACATCGATCGCGGCGACATCGTCGTTTTCAGGGATCCCGGCGGATGGCTCGGTCCGGTCGAGCCGGCCCCGATCGAAGCAGGGAACACCGTTGTCGACGGCATCCAGTGGCTCGCCGGTGAGGTTGGCCTCCGGGTTCCTGATTCCGATGACCACCTCGTCAAACGCGTCATCGGCCTCCCCGGCGACGATGTGGCCTGTTGCGACGCGGCGGGCAGCACCACCGTCAACGGCGAGCCGATCACCGAGCCCTACCTCAAGCTGCCGGCCGGGGCCATCCGAACGTCGGAGTACGACTTTTCCGTTACCGTGCCGGCCGGCGGTCTCTGGGTCGAGGGCGACAACCGTTACAACTCGGCGGACAGCCGGCTGCACACGGACACACCCGGCAACGGATTCGTGCCCGTCTCTGATGTGGTCGGCCGAGCGTTCGTGATCAACTGGCCGCTCAGCCACTGGTCCTGGCTCGGCGGCTGACCCGCCGCCCCCGCCCCGCGGCCTGACCACGGGATCGGTCGCCGCCGCGGTCGTCCTCGTCCTCGGCGCGTTCATGGCAGCCCTGCGCCGCTAGCGAGGAGGCGCGTTCACCTTGGGCGGCCGGCCCTGGGCCAGGAGTGCCGCCGGGGACTCTCCGGCGGACGACCAGGGTCCCTCCCATCCGATCACGGCGAAAGCCGAGGTCGGCAGGGACACGGTCGTGCCGGCGAGAGCGGTGGCCAGATCCTCGAGGCCGGGATTGTGGCCCACCAGGACGACGGTGTGCGCGGAGCCCGGCAGCGCCCGAATAATGCTCTGCAGTTGGCCGACCGAGGTGGCGTACACGGCTTGGTCGACACGGATCGGCGGAGCGCTCTCGAACTCGGCCGCCACGAGGTCCCAGGTGGCCCGAGCGCGCTCCGCCGGTGACACGACCGCGAGATCGATGCGGTAGCCGCCGTGGGACAGCCACGCTCCGGTGAGCGGCGCCTGCCGTACCCCACGTTTTGCCAGCGGCCGGTCGACGTCGGCTTGGCCGCCCGCCCAGTCCGACTTGGCGTGCCGCAACAGGATCAGGGTGCGTTCAGACATCGACCGGCCCCGCGTCCACCCGGCCGGCAACACAGGCGTTGACACTTTCGAATCGCTCACCGCTGATCATCATCCTGTCAGTCTGCCACTGCATCCGCGACGGTGGCCGGGAGTTCGCAGACGCCCTCGTCGTGGGCGACGAACATGCCCGTGATGCGCACCACTTTGCCGAATGATTCGACGAGTTCCCGGGCCCAGGCCCGGTCGGGCGCGGTCAGCGCCGCGGTGCCCGGTCGCTCGAGGGTGAGGATGACGCTGCCGCCCGGGCCGTGCTCGGACAGGAGCCGGACGACCGCCGCGGCCATGTCGGCGGCACCGCCGGGTTTCGGACGGAGCGGGATGTCGTCGACCGGGATCAGCAGGGGAATCTGCCGCCCGCAGGCGTCGAGCAGCATGAACCAGAGCTGGCGGCTAATCGCGTGGCCGACGAGGTCGGCCACCCGGTCTTGCGCCTGCTCGGTCGTGGTCACTGGGGCAGCGTCTTCGACGCGCAGAGGGGTTGTCATGCCACCCAGACTGGACGCGCGGACATCCGTCGCGGTCCCCGTCCACAAGGCCGGGCCCGGGAGGGAGCGGTGGAGGAGAGGACTCCGTGGGCACGGACTACTCGGACGAGTCCATCAGCCGGGAGCGCAGCAGGAACCGCACACCGCGCGGCGCTTCGACGGAGAGTCCGCCGCCGCGGCCGGTTACGACGTCGACCGTGAGGAAGGTGTGGCTCCAGTAGTCGAACTGTTCGGCCGACATCCAGAAGTCGAGCGGCTGCGCGGCCTCTCCCGGTGAGGCGATGTCGAGGCGGCCGAGGAGTACGTCCCGGTCCGAGGTGATGAATTCGCCGTCCGGATAACACATGGGCGAGGAGCCGTCGCAGCAGCCCCCGGACTGGTGGAACATCAGTGGACCGTGTTCGTCCCAGAGGCTGCGGAGCAGCTCGACCGCGACGGCGGTGAGCGCCACCCGCGGAATCATCTCCCCCGGGATGGTGATCGATGCGGTGACGCCTTTCTCCGGCATGGCCGTTCCCTTCTGGTTGCGGGCCGGGCCCGGGGGCCGCCGAGGATTCGTGTCTCGACGGCCCCTGGGCCTCGACCCCGGTGACGCGCTTTGTGTGGTCCGGCCTGTGCTCCAGCGCGGGCCGGACCGGCGCCGGAGTTTAAAAGAAGCCCAGGGCGTTCTCGCTGTAAGACACGAGCAGGTTCTTCGTCTGCTGGTAGGCGCTCAGCGCGAGCTTGTTGTTCTCCCGGCCGATGCCCGAGCTCTTGTAGCCACCGAACGACGCCCCCGCCGGGTAGGCGTGGTAGTTGTTCACCCAGACGCGGCCAGCCTGGATGTCCCGCCCGGCCCGGTAGGCGATGTTACCGTTGCGGGACCAGACCCCGGCCCCGAGACCGTAGAGCGTGTCGTTGGCGATCGAGATGGCGTCGTCGTAGTCGGTGAAGCTCGTGACCGCGAGCACCGGGCCGAAGATCTCCTCCTGGAACAGGCGCATCTTGTTGTGTCCCTCGAAGATGGTGGGCTGCACATAGTAGCCTCCGCTCAGCTCACCGCCGAGGTCGACCCGCTCGCCGCCAATCGCCAGCTTCGCACCCTCCTGCTTGCCGATGTCGATGTAGGACAGGATTTTCTCAAGCTGGTCGTTACTGGATTGCGCGCCGACCTGGGTCGCGGTGTCGAGTGGGTTGCCCTGGATGACCTTGCGGGTGCGCTCGATGGCGTCGCTCAGGAAATCATCGTAGATCGGCTTCTGCAGCAACGCCCGGCTGGGCGCGGTGCACACCTCGCCCTGGTTGAACGCGAAGAGCACGAACCCTTCCAGGGCCTTGTCGTAGAACGCGTCCTTCTCCTGGGCGACGTCGCTGAAGAAGATGTTGGGGCTCTTCCCGCCGAGCTCCATGGTCGACGGGATGATGTTGGAGCTCGCGTACTGCATGATCAGACGCCCGGTCGAGGTCTCTCCCGTGAACGCGATCTTGCGGATACGATTGGACGATGCGAGCGGCTTGCCGGCCTCGATGCCGAAACCGTTGACGACGTTGAGCACTCCCGGCGGCAGCACGTCGCCGATCAGTTCGATCAGCACGAGGATCGACACCGGGGTCTGTTCGGCCGGTTTCAGCACGATCGCGTTGCCGGCGGCAAGGGCCGGGGCCAGCTTCCAGACGGCCATCAGGAGCGGAAAGTTCCACGGAATGATCTGCCCGACGACGCCGAGCGGCTCGTGGAACTGGTAGGAGACCATATCGCCGCCCAGCTCGGCGTGGTCGCCATCCTGGGCGCGGATGGCGGCAGCGAAATAGCGGAAGTGGTCGGAACAGAGCGGGATGTCCGCGTTCAACGTCTCGCGCACCGGCTTGCCGTTCTCCCAGGTCTCGGCGACCGAGAGCAGGTCGAGGTTCGCATCGATGATGTCGGCGATCTTGTTGAGCACGGCCGCGCGCTCGGTCGACGAGGTCTTGCCCCACCCCGGCGCTGCCCTGTACGCGGCGTCCAGGGCCAGTTCGATATCCTCCGCGGTGCCGCGGGCCACCTCGGCGAACGGCTTCCCGTTGACGGGCGAGATGTCTTCGAAGTACTGGCCCCTGACGGGCTTGACCCACTCGCCGCCGATCCAGTTCTCGTAGCGGGGTTTGAAGGTGACTAGGGCGCCCGGTGTTCCGGGGTTGGAATAGACGGTCATGATGTCTCCTCGTCGACGACGTTGTCGGTGCGGAACCGCGGGACGCGGACCTGGACCTTGATCCTAGGAAGGAGAACGTTGCCTCAGCGTTGCGGGATATTGCGGGCGGGAGCCGCGGAACCGTCAGGGCGCAGCTCGTCCTCGATCCGGTTCAACCGGGCGACCACGGATGCCCGCTTCGGCGACCGCGCCGGTAGCAGTTCGAGGCACGCACGCCAGACCTCAGCGTCGTAGGTGGCCTCGTCGGTGCGGGCGTATTCCAGCAGGAGTTCAGCGGACGCGTCGCTGAGCATGGCCTGCCGCAGCCGCGCAGAGATCTCGGCGCGGATCTGGACGATTCCGGGCGCGGTCGAGCTCGGTAGCACGGGCCCCCGGTAAGCCCCCAACGCCACTCGGTGCGCGCCGCGCTCCAGGGATGCCAGCACCCGCTGGGCGTCCAGTTCGACGGACGTCTCGAGCCGGTAGGGCCGGGAGGCGATGCCGATACGGGGGCTGGTCTGCTCGAGCACCCTGCGCAGCCGCACCATCTCGGCACGCAGGTTGTCGACCGCGTTGGTTTGGTCGGTGAGCAGCAGCGAGAGCCGGTCGGCGGAGAGCCCGTCCCGGTTCCACGCCAGCAGGGTGAGGATCTCGGCGTGCCGGGGGCTGATCTCCACCGGGCCACCGGCGTTGTCGAGCCGACCGTGGGCACGGCCGTGCAACTCCACGGATGCGCCAACTGGTTGAAATGCTCGGCCCGCTGAATCTGGATTCCGTGATCGAGGGCCAGGGCCGTGCCCGGCGCGCTCGTGCCGACCCGGCGCTCGGACCAGTCCGACCCCTCGACGAACAGCATCCCCTCCGCCTTGCTCCGCACGGTTCGGTCACCGTCGATCCAGAGCAGACGGCCGAACGCGTCACCGATGGCCACGATCAGGCCGGAGTGGAAGGCGTGCCGGATGAGCAGGTTGTGCACGACCGGGAGCACGGCGGCCAGCGGATGCCGGTCGCGCAGCTCGCGTAGCTCGTCGGAGCTGAGTTCGTGTTCGGGGACGAGCCTCAGCGGATCAAGGCTGAGGGCGAGCGACCGTTGCCAGGACTCCTGCACCAGTTTGCGCACGCCCGGACCGATGAACCGTTCCGTGACTGCCGCCTCATGGGCCGCCGCCAGGTCCGCAAGTCTCCGCCGCCGCTCTCGCCGGCCGCACGGACGATCCACGGACTCGTCATGTAACCTCCGAACAGGTCCGGTCAGCGGCGATCGGCTGCGCCGGTCTGGGAATTAGTCTAGGCCCACCGATGCGGCGCGAATGGTTAGGAGCCGATCTCCTGGTAGGCGGCGAACAGCAACGACGAGTCCGGTCCTTCGAGCACGGTCGGCTTCCCGATGTCGTCGAGCACGATAAATCGCAGCATGCCGCTTCGGGTCTTCTTGTCGCGCTGCATGGTGGCGAGCAGGGTGCTCCAGCGGCCGACCGGGTAGGTGGTGGGCAGGGTGAGCGATTCGAGGATGCGACGGTGCCGGTCGACGGCCTCGTCCGAGAGCCGACCGCTCAGCCTGGCGACCTCCGCCGCGAACATCATGCCGACGGCGACGGCCGCCCCGTGCCGCCAGCCGTAGCGTTCGGCGTGCTCGACGGCGTGGCCGAGGGTGTGCCCGTAGTTCAGAATCTCACGCAGGCCGGACTCCCTGAAGTCTTCCCCCACGACCCGGGCCTTCATCCCGATCGCGAGTTCGAGCACGCGCCGGAACTGCGGGGAGTGCGGGTCGGTGACGGCCGTGACATCCGCTTCGACGATGTCCAGGATCTCGGGCAGCTGGATGAACCCGGCCTTCACGATCTCGGCGAAGCCGGCCAGGATCTCGTTGCGCGGCAGGTCGTCGAGCACGTCCAGGTCGCAGATGACGGCGGCGGGCGCGTAGAAGGTGCCGACAAGGTTCTTGCCCTCGGCGGTGTTGATGCCGTTCTTGCCGCCGACGGCGGCGTCGACCATGCCGAGCACGCTGGTCGGGATCTGCACCAGGCGCACACCGCGGAGCCAGGTCGCGGCGACGAAGCCGGCCAGGTCGGTGACGGCGCCGCCGCCGAAGCCGATCACGGCATCCGTTCGACTGAAGTCCGCCTGGCCCATGACCTGCCAGCAGAACGCGGCCACCTCGACGCGCTTGGCAGCCTCGGCGTCGGGCACCTCGGCGATCAGCACCTCGAACCTGCCGAGCAGGCTCTCGCGCAGGGCCACGGCGCGGGCGCCCAGGTGTGAGGTGTGCACGATGAGCACCTTCGCCACCTTCGGGCCGAGCTGTTCGACGACGTCGTCGACGAGGCCGCGACCGATCAGAACGGGGTAGCTGTCGGCGCCGGCAACCGTGATGATGGTGGTGGCGGGCTCGGTGGCGGGCTCGCGGTTGGGCTCGGTGGTGGTCTCGGTTGCGGGCTCGGTGGAATCAGGCACAGGTGCTCCGGTCATGATCGTTTCTTGGTCCATTTCACGACGTCATCAGCGATGGCGTCCAGGGGACGGTGCGAGGTGTCGAAACGGATGCCGGCCAGCGCCTCATAGATCGGGCGCCGGAGGCCGTAGATGCGCTTCCAATCGGCGATGCCGCCCGTGAGCAGCGGCCGTTTCGCCCCGCCGATCCGGGCCCCGACGGCTCGAGCGGACACGCTCAGGTACACCACGGAGCACCCGGCAAGGTCGGCCTGGGTCTCCGCGTCGAGCACGGCTCCCCCGCCGAGCGAGACCACGGCCTGCTCGGTGAGGGCCTGCACCACGGCCTGGCGTTCAAGCACCCGGAAGTGCTCTTCACCGTGCTGCGCAAAAATGTCCGTGATCGGCCCGTGCAGGGCGACGATGCGATGGTCGGTATCGATGAACGGCACCTCGAGGGACTTCGCCACTCTCCGGCCGATCTTGGTCTTGCCGGCGGCCATGGGACCGATGAAGACGAGGGGCAGGATCGGATGCGTCGGCGCGGCCATTGTGATTCTCCGGCGCCTCTACAGGGAAGCGTCGCTGGACGCGCCCGTCTGGAGATTCGCCGGAATGTCGGCCAGGTAGGAATCCAGGTTGCGGCGCGTTTCCACGATGGAGTCACCACCGAACTTCTCCAGGACCGAGTTCGCGAGCACCAGAGCGACCATGGCCTCCGCGACCACGCCGGCGGCCGGCACGGCACAGACATCCGACCGTTGGTGGTGCGCGGGGGCAGCCTCGCTCGTGGCCACGTCAACCGTGCGGAGGGCGCGCGGGATGGTGGAGATGGGCTTCATGCCGGCGCGCACGCGCAACACTGTTCCGGTGCTCATGCCGCCTTCGGTGCCGCCGGCCCGGTCGCTGACCCGCTGGATGCGCCCGTCGGCCTGCACAAGCTCGTCGTGCGCCTCCGAGCCGCGCCGGGTGGTGGACAGGAAACCGTCCCCGACCTCGACCCCCTTGATGGCCTGGATGCCCATCAGCGCGGCCGCCAGCTGCGAATCGAGGCGGCGGTCCCAGTGCACGAACGAACCGAGTCCGGGAGGAAGGTTGTAGGCCAGCACCTCGACGACCCCTCCGAGGGTGTCGCCCTCCTTGTGGGCCAGGTCGACCTCGGCCACCATCCGGGCGGAGGTGACGGCGTCGAAGCAGCGCAGCGGGTCGGCGTCGAGGGCGTCGACGTCGCCGGGCAGCGGCAGCGGGGCGTCGACGGGCACGCGAACCGCCCCGATCGACAGGGTGTGGCTGACCAGGGTGATGCCGAGCTCGGCCAGGAACGACCGGGCGACGGCACCGAGCGCGACACGTGCCGCGGTCTCCCGGGCGCTGGCGCGCTCCAGTACCGGGCGGGCTTCGCCGAAGCCGTACTTCTGCATGCCGACCAGATCGGCGTGGCCGGGCCGGGGACGGGTCAGGGGGGCGCCGCGGCCGCGCGCGGACGCGGTCTCCACCGGTGCGGGGCTCATCACCTCGGCCCACTTGGGCCATTCGGTGTTGCCGATCCGCAGGGCAACCGGTCCGCCCATGGTGAGGCCGTGGCGCACGCCGCCGGAAATATTCAGTTCGTCCTGCTCGAACTTCTGGCGCGCGCCTCGGCCGTAGCCGAGTTTGCGGCGCGCAAGGTCAAGGCGGATCGCATCTAGGGTGACCGGGATTCCAGCGGGCAAACCTTCGACAATGGCGATGAGTTCGGGGCCGTGGGACTCTCCGGCGGTGAGCCAACGAAGCATGACCACTATCCTGTCACAGCCTTCCCGGTCAGGGCGCCGCGCATGGCGTGCAGCACCACGTCCTCGTTCGGCAGCGGTTCGAACGGGTCGCCGGAGACGAAGATGCGCACCTGGATCAGGGCCTGGTGCAGCAGCATCCCCTCTCCGGACACCGCGGTGCCGCCCGCCGACGACCAGGACCGGGCGAGGGCGCTGGGCCAGGGGGAATAACTCACGTCGAACAGGAGCGCCTGCCGGCGCAGCCCGGCGGGAAACTCGGCGCCCGGGTCGCTGCCCCCGGGCAGGGTGCTGATCACCAGCTCGCTGACGCGGGCAGGGTCGGGCAGGTCGGTGAGCGGGTAGGCCCGTACCACGACCCCGAGGCTCTGCCCCAGTTCGACCAGATCGGCCGCCTTCGCCGGGGTGCGCACGAGCACGTCGACCAGCTCCGCCCCCAGCTCAGCAGCTGCGACCAGGGCGGATGCCGCGGTGGCTCCGGCGCCGAGCAGGCACACGTGCACCGCGCGGTGCACTCCGGCTTCGGCGAGGGCACGCACCAGGCCGGTGACGTCCGTGTTGAAACCCTGCAACGTGCGCCGGCCGTCGGCTTCACCGAATAGCACCGTGTTGACGGAGCCGGTCTGAGCGGCGACCCGGTCGATGCCGTCGAGCTGCGCCCGGACCTCGTGCTTGAGGGGCATAGTGAGGGAGACACCGCGCCAGTCTGCGCCCAGGGACGCGAGGAAGTCCGGCAGTCCGCCCGCCGGCACCCGCACGGCGTCGTAGCGCCAGTCCAGGCCGAGCGCCTGGTACGCGGCCCGGTGCAGTGCCGGGGAGAGGGAATGCTCGATGGGCGAGCCCAGCACCGCAAGGCGACGCACGCGGACAGGGTCAAGGGTGGGGGCCGGCACGGATGCTTCGGGCTCAACCATATTCGGGGTTCTCTTCCATCCAGGCCAGCCATTTGTTCACGGCGGCGTCGTGCTCCGCGATCGTGGTGGAGAAGATTGTCTCCCCCGTGTCGAGGTTCCAGGACACGAAGTACAGCCAGGTACCGTCGGCGGGGTTCACGGCGGCGTCGATCGCGATGTCGCCGGGGTTCGAGATCGGCCCCACGGGAAGCCCGGGGTGCACATAAGTGTTGAAGGCGTTGACGGCGTCGACGCGTTCGGCATCCGTTGTCTTCACCCGGTCGGTCGCCCCGGTCCCGTAGGCCACGGTAGCGTCGGACTGCAGGAGCCCGCTCTGCCACTGCGCTGGATCGAGCCGGTTCAGGAACACGCGCGAGACCTTGTAGAAATCCTCCGTCAGCCCCGCTTCGCGTTGGATCAGGGCCGCGAGAACGATGGTCTTCCAGCGGTTCTCGGGCGCGACCCCGGCAGCGTCGAGAGCCTCGAACTGTCGGTCGACGAGCGTGCGGATGGCCTCGGGCGCCGTGGTCTCCGGGGGGAACGTGTAGGTGGCCGGGAACAGGAACCCCTCGAGGGTGGTTGCCTCGCCCGGCAGGCCGTAGGGCTCGACGTCGGCGGCCGCAGCCTCGAGATCGGCCAAGGGAATGCTGGTGCCCTCGCTGATCAGCTGGAGCACCGAGGCGGTCGTGGTCCCCTCGGGTATCACCACGGTCTGTTCTAGCTTGTTGTCCGGGTCGAGCAGGGCGTCGAGGGCGGCGCGGCCGCTCATCTTGCCGGCCAAACGGTAGGCGCCGGGCTGGAAGACGGGTGCCGGGCTCTCAGCGCGGAGCACCTCGTAGAACGCGTCGTAGCTCTTCACCACGTCCTGGGCGACGAGGGAGTTCGCGACGTCCTGACCGGTTTCACCGTCGTGGATCATCACGATGACCTCGTCGTCTCCGGCGCCGTCGTAGTCCGCCGGGCCCTGCACCATGCCGATCACGGCACCGATCGGCTCCTGGAGCAGGACGGCGGCGGCACCGGCGAGTCCGGCCAGGATCAGGAAGACGATCAGGCAGCCCCAGGCGCCCCGGCGGCCCTTCTTCTGCGGCACCGGAGCGGAGTCCAGCAGGGCGCGACGACTGGACCGGGTGCCTTCGCCCCGTGACTCACGGATGGCCCGACGCGAACTGAGAGGGTCCGCCGGGTCGATGGGGCTTGTCGGGTCGCCCGGCTCGGCCGGGGCTCCGGTGCTGTCGGCGGGAGGGGGTGTCATCGTTGAGGCTGCCCTTCATTCGGTGCGGCAGCTGGTGGGGGCCCGGCTGGAAGCTGGTCGCGCACGAGTTCGACGGCGGTGCCGGCGGGCGTGCCGAGGGTGCGTTCGGTGTCGAGGGCGTGCTGGAGGATGATGACCGCGGCGACTTGGTCGATCACGGGTTTCTGGGTTTTGGCCTTCCGCCCCGCAGAGCGCAGGACCGACTGCGCCGCGACGGTGGAGAGACGCTCATCGACCAGGCGAACCGGAACGGTCAGGGACCGGGCCAGCAGTTCGGCGAATCCAACCGCATCGTTGGTCGACGCCGTGCGGTTGCCGGAGAGCGCGAGCGGCAACCCGACCACCACCTCAACGGCGTCGAGCTCGGCCACCACGGCCACGATCCGGGCCACGTCCAGGCTGCCGGAGTGGTCGCGGTGGACGGTCTCGACCGGGGTCGCCAGCAGGCCGTGCGCGTCGCTGCGGGCCAGGCCGATCCGGGCTTTCCCGACGTCGACTCCGACCCGCACACCGTGACGCATGGTTCAGCCTGCTACGGCGGATCGAACGGCCGCGAGGGCGTTCGGGATGGCTGCTGCGTCGGTGCCGCCGCCCTGGGCGAGGTCGTCCTTGCCGCCGCCGCCGCCGCCGAGGATGCCGGCGACCTGCTTCGCCAGGGCTCCCGCACGCTGCCCGGCCTCCCGGGCCGCGGGGTTGGTGGCCACGATGACGACGGGCTTGTCGGCGACCACGGCCGCGAGGGCCACGACCGCCGGGGTGCTGCCGAGCTGCGTGCGGGTGGCCGTGACCAGCATCCGCAGGTCGTCAGCGGAGCCCAGCGTGCCGACCTGCTCGGCCACGACAGTGACGGAACCGACCAGCTTTGCCGAGGCGACGAGGGCAGGCACCCTGTCGGAGAGGGCCCGCGCCTCGAACGCGGCGATCTTCTTCTCGGCGGCCTTGAGGCTCTGCACGAGTTCGTTGATGCGCTCTGGCAACTGCTCCCGCGGCGTCTTCAGGTGTGAGGTCAGCTGGGAGACAAGGGCGCGCTCGGCGGCCAGGTCGCGGAAGGCCTCGAGGCCGACCAACGACTCCACCCGGCGGTTCGTGGAACCGACAGAACCCTCGCTGACCAGGTTGATCATGCCGATCTCGGCGCTGGAGGCTACGTGGGTTCCCGCGCAGAGTTCGCGAGACCAGGGGCCGCCGATATCGACGACGCGGACTCGATCGCCGTACTTCTCGCTGAAAAGGGCCATCGCTCCGAGAGCCTTCGCCTCGGCCAGGGGCAGCTCCCGGGTGAGCACGGGCAGGTTGTCCCGGATGGCGTTGTTGGAGATCTCTTCGATCTCGCTTCGGGTTGCCGGGGACAGTGCCTGGTTCCAGGAGAAGTCGAGGCGGAAGAAACCGGCCTTGTTGTACGAGCCGGACTGGTGGGCGTTCGGGCCGAGCACCTGGCGGAGGGCGGCATGCAGCACGTGCGTGCCGGAGTGCGCCTGCCGGGCACCTCGGCGCCAGTCGGGGTCGACGACGCTGGTGGCGGAGTCCCCGACGCCGACCTCGCCGGACCGCACCTGCACCTTGTGGCTGATCAGGCCCTTGACGGGCTTCTGCACGTCGAGCACCTCGAGCTCGTAGCCGGTGCCCACGATCAAACCGGCATCGGCCTCTTGCCCGCCGGACTCCGCGTACAGGGCCGTCTCGGCGAGGATCACCTCGGCGATGTCACCGGAGACGGCGCGATCGACGGAGAGACCGTTGACGATGATCCCGAGCACGCTGGATTCGGTCTGCAGGGCGTCGTAGCCCGTGAAGACGGTCTCCCCCGCCGCGCGGAATGCGCTGTAGACCGACAGGTCGGCGAGGTGCGTCTTCTTGGCCTTGGCGTCGGCCTTGGCCATCGCGCGCTGCTTGGCCATCAGTGTGTCGAAGGCCTCGCGGTTGACGCTGAGCCCGGCCTCCTCGGCCATCTCGAGGGTGATCTCGATCGGGAAGCCGTAGGTGTCATGCAGGAGGAACGCGGTGTCGCCCGGCAGAACGACCTGGTCCGCTTTTTTGGTCTTCGCGACGGCGAGGTCGAGCACGGCGCTGCCACTGGCGAGGGTGCGCAGGAAGGTCTCCTCTTCGGCATAAGCGGCCTGGCTGATGCGGGCGTAGTCGGCCTTGACCTCGGGGTACGCGCCGGCCATGGCGTCGCGCGAGGCCGGAAACAATTCGGGAAAGGTCGCGGCGTCGACGCCGAGGAGGCGCATGGCACGCACGCTGCGGCGCATCAGGCGGCGCAGGATGTACCCGCGGCCCTCGTTGGACGGCATCACTCCGTCGCTCATCAGCATCAGGGACGACCGCACATGGTCAGCGACGATGCGCATCCGCACGTCGTCGTCGTGACCGGCCCCGTAGCGGCGACCGGACAGTTCCGCGGCCCGGTCGAGGACCGGGCGCACCTGGTCGATCTCGTACATGTTCTGAACGCCCTGTTTGAGGAAGGCGACACGTTCGAGCCCCATGCCGGTGTCGATGTTCTTCTTCGGCAGGTCGCCGAGGATGACAAAGTCGTTCTTGCTGGTGCCCTCGCCGCGGAGGTACTGCATGAAGACGAGGTTCCAGATTTCGACGTACCGGTCGTCGTCGGTGGCCGGGCCGCCGTCGATGCCGTAGGCCGGGCCGCGGTCGAAGAAGATCTCGGAGCAGGGCCCGGCAGGCCCGGGCTGACCGGTCGACCAGTAGTTTGTGTCCATGCCGAGACGCTGGATGCGGTGCTCGGGCAGGCCGAGGGCGCGCCAGTACCGGAAGGCCTCGTCGTCGTCCTCGTAGACGGTGACCCAGAGGTCCTTCTCGGCGAAGCCGTAGCCGCCATCGGCATCCGAGCTGGTGAGCAGTTCCCAGGCGTAACCGATCGCCTGTTCCTTGAAGTAGTCGCCGAACGAGAAGTTACCGTTCATCTGGAAGAAGGTGCCGTGACGCGGGGTCTTGCCGACCTCTTCGATGTCGTTGGTGCGGATGCATTTCTGAACACTCGTCGCTCGCGGGTAGGGGGGCGGCACGAGACCGGTCAAATACGGTACGAACGGGACCATCCCGGCCACCGTGAACAGGAGTGTGGGGTCGTCGCTGACAAGCGAAGCGGAGGGGACGACGGTGTGACCGCGATCGGCAAAGAAGTCGAGCCAGCGCCCGCGAATTTCAGCAGTCTGCATTAGTTCCGTAGTTCGTTGTAGTGAAAAAGATATGGATGATTCCTACCTGGCGAGCACGTACTGGCCGAGTACTTACTGGGCGAGTTTTTCGATCGTGACTTCGGTCTCCGACGCGATGTCGCCGATGGCGTCCCGCAGCTCGGCCTCACGCTTGCGGTAGCCGTCCGAGATGGCCTCACCGAATTCGCGCGCCTTGGTGTCCAGATCGGCGAAGAATTGCTTCCCCTGACGCGTCTTGCCGGCTTCGCGGGCGATGAGCAGCCCGGTGGTGACGCCGACGACAAACCAGATGAAATTCTTCATAGCAATGCTCCCTGAATATGTGTGCAGACCCTGAAAAGTGGTGAAAAGGTCGGTTCACGGCGGTTGAACGTCTGGAACGACCGTCTGACCGGCGAATCCCAGACGGGCCGGCTCCGTTCCAGAGTACCCGACTACCTGTGGCGGCGGCGGCGGGTGCCGCCCGGGCGGGCAGCCCCGAGAGCCGCGCGAACCCCCGCGGAGAAGCCGGCCAGTTTGACCAGCGGGCCGCCGACGGTCGCCGAGACGAGGGCGACCAGAGCGGAGACGTTGCCCGTGACATCCGCCACGTTCGAGGTGATGGTGTCCACCCGGGCCAACTGCGCGTTGGTCTCCTGAATCGTCTTGGTGGATTCCTCGAGCAGTGGGGTGACGGTGTGGGTCAGGTCGCGGATGGCCGCGGTCGTCTCGTCGAAGACGCGACCGAGCTTGACCAGGGGCAGGGCCAGGAACCCGACCAGCATCACGAAGGCAGCGGCGAATACGAGCCCGACAATATCTCCACCAGACATTGACCAACCATCCATTCCAGATTCGACATTCACGAGCCAGGTGCGCGTACGCAAAGAGCGGACCACCCCAGGGTGATCCGCTCTCCAGCGTAGTTCAGTTGCAGCGCCTGACGGCGGTGCGGGTGAAAAGGAGCCTAGCGGGCCGCGTAGTACTCGACGACGAGCTGGACTTCGCAGGTCACGGGGATTTCGATGCGCTTCGGGCGGCGCACGAGGCGGGCCTGCAGCTTGTCGATCTCGACCTCAAGGTAGGCGGGGAGCTTGGGCAGGACGTCGACGTGACCGCCGGCGGCTGCGACCTGGAACGGCTCCATGGCCTCGCTCTTGGGCTTGACGTGGATGAGCTGTCCCGGCTTCACGCGGAAGGAGGGACGGTCGACCAGCTGGCCGTCGATCAGGATGTGACGGTGCACGATCATCTGACGGGCCTGGGCGGTGGTGCGGGCGATCGCGGAGCGAACGAGAAGAGCGTCGAGACGGGTCTCGAGGATCTCGACGAGGTTCTCACCGGTCAGTCCCTGGGCGCGGCGAGCTTCCTCGAACGCGATCTTGAGCTGGGCTTCGCGGATGCCGTACTGGGCACGTAAGCGCTGCTTTTCGCGGAGGCGAACGGCGTAGTCGGAGTCGGTCTTGCGCTTGGTGCGACCGTGCTCGCCCGGTGCGTACGGACGCTTCTCCAGGTAGCGAGCGGCCTTCGGGGTCAGGGCGATGCCCAGGGCCCGCGAGAGGCGGGTCTTACTGCGGGTACGTGACTTGGTAGACACGGTGTCCTTTCGATGGAACTGCAAACAAGGGGAAACCAGGGCGGGGGCCGCGCAATCAGACAGCACAGCCTCAACGTCATGGGAGTTCAGAGGGGTGGTGCCATGGCACGCCCGGCTACAGGGCGAAACCATCCAATCCGGAATCGGACGCAGCCGCATGCCGATTCCATTTGTAGGCAGCGTTCAGGTTAGCACATCGGGTCCTTCGGCCGTTCCGTTCAGCGGGCACGGATGATCTTGCGCAACTTGGCGAGGCGGGCCGAGATCTCGCGCTCATGGCCGTGCTCGGTAGGCTCGTAATAGCGCACCTCGGCGAGCTCGTCCGGCGGGTACTGCTGGGCCAGCACGCCGAGGGCGACGTCGTGGGGATACTTGTAGCCCTTGCCGTGGCCGAGGCGTTTGGCGCCTGGGTAGTGCGCATCCCGCAACGGTTTGGGCACCCGGCCGGTCTTGCCGTTCCGCACGTCGGCGATCGCCGCATCCAGGGCCATGTAGGCCGCGTTGGACTTGGGTGCGGTGGCCAGGTGTACGACGGCCTGGGCGAGCGGGATGCGGCCCTCGGGCATGCCGATGTATTGCACGGCGTCGGCGGCGGCGATGGCGATCACCAGCGCCTGAGGGTCGGCCATGCCGATGTCTTCGGAGGCCAGCACGATGATGCGGCGGCAGATGAACCGGGGATCTTCGCCGGCCTCGATCATGCGCGCGAGATAGTGGAGGGACGCGTCGACATCCGAGCCGCGCACCGATTTGATGAAGGCGCTGATGACGTCGTAGTGCTCATCGCCGTTGCGGTCGTAGCGCAGAAGCGCACGGTCGACAGCGAGGGCGACGACCTCGGTGGTGATGACCGGCTTCGCGTCGGACTCGGCGTCGACGGAGGACGCCGCCGCCACCGAACCGGCCTCCAGGGCGGTCAGCGCCCGTCGGGCGTCACCCGACGCGAGCCGGATGATCGCGGCCCTGGCTTCGGGGTCGAGTACGAACCGGTCGGCCAGGCCGCGCGGGTCGACCACGGCCCGGTCGACAACGACACCGAGATCGTCGTCGCTGAGCGTTTCGAGGGTGAGCAGCAGGGAGCGGGACAGCAGCGGCGAGATCACGGAGAAGGACGGGTTCTCGGTGGTCGCGGCCACGAGGATGATGACCCCGTTCTCCACCCCGGGCAGGAGAGCGTCCTGCTGCGCCTTGCTGAACCGGTGGATCTCGTCCAGGAAGAGCACGGTAGAGAGTCCGTAGAGGTCCCGGCTGGTGCGCGCCTCGTCCATTACCTGGCGCACGTCCCGCACTCCGGCCGACACCGCGGACAGCTCGACGAACCGACGGCCCGAGCTGCGCGCGATGGCCTGGGCCAGGGTGGTCTTGCCGGTGCCGGGCGGGCCCCACAGGATGACGGAGACCGCGCCCTGCTCCCCGGTCTTGTCACTGGCCAGGCTGACCAGCGGGGAGCCCGGTGTGAGCAGATGCTTCTGACCGGCGACCTCCTCGAGGCTCGTCGGGCGCATCCGTACGGCGAGGGGTGTGGCCCCGCTGCGCAGTCCCGGTTGTGAATCCACCATGGGTCCAGCGTAGTTTGTGCCGGTGACCGGGCCGATCCTGAACCGGTGCTGCCCGGAGCGGATGTTTGTCTGCCCTCTCCGGGTTGCGTAGAGTTCAACATGGTTCGGGCGCCAGACGCTGGAGCCGTCCCCGTTCGATCGGGCCTTCCGATGGAGGCCGCCTGGAGGCTACGACGTGGTAACGAACAAGAAGCAGGACCGTGAAGCCCGCGAGGCGCGCGTGCGAGTGCGCGCCTTTCAGGCTCGGCGTTCGGTGAATGCGCACCAGGTGAAGCGGCGTCGGCGGGACAACCGCATCGCCGGTGTCAGCGTGGCCGTGATCGTGGCGCTGGCCGTCGGCGCGCAGGTCCTGTTCGTCACCGGAGGCCCCGGCAGCCCGGCACCCTCCGCCGCCGACACCGCTTCCCCCTCCGCGTCGGCCGCACCGTCCGACAGCGCGAACAGCGGCGAGGTGCCGCCCAGCACCCTGGCGGAAGACCGCACCTGGACCGGCACGCTGGCCCTCAACGGCATTCCGCTTGAGATCGAGCTCGATGGAGCCCTCGCCCCTCAGGCGGTGTCCTCGACCATCAACCTGATCACCACCGGCTTCTACCAGGACGTGACCTGCCACCGGCTCACCGACGGCGGTTTCTTCGTGCTGCAGTGCGGGGACCCGACCGGAACGGGATCGGGTGGCCCCGGCTACAGCTATGGACCGATTGAAAACGCCCCGGCCGACGATGTGTACCCAGCCGGCACACTGGCCATGGCCCGCCAGGGCGGCAACGCCTACAGTATGGGCAGCCAGTTCTTCATCGTCTACGACGACACGACCATCCCCGCCGACGCGGTCGGCGGCTACACGGTGCTCGGCCGGGTGACCGATGGACTGGACGAAATCAAAGCGCAGATCACGGCTGCCGGCGTCGCCGACGGCTCTTCGGACGGCACCCCTCAGGTGCCGACCAGCATCACTCAGGTATCAGTTCAGTAGAACAGACGAACAGCACGCGGGCTTGCAATAGGCTTGACCGGGTATTGGCTCACTTGTGAGCACACAACGACATCAATAAGGTGAGGCTCTTGACTGCGACAGATCAGCAACCATGGGGTCGCGTAGACGATACCGGCACGGTTTACGTGCGCGAAGCGACAGGCGAGCGCGCCGTGGGACAGTATCCCGACGCGACGCCGGAAGAGGCGCTTGCCTACTTCGAACGGAAATACGTTGAGCTCAACGGCCAGGTCACGCTTCTCGAACAGCGCGCCAAGGGTGGGGCACCTGCCGCAGATATCGCGAAGTCCGTCAAACATCTGACGGAGGCCGTGGCGAACGCCAACGCGGTCGGCAACCTGGCAGCCTTGGCCACCCGCCTGGGTGCCCTCGGCGGCGCGGTGACCGAGCTCACCGAGCAGCAGGGCGCCGAGGCGAAGGCCGCAGCGACCGCCGCCGTCGCCGAGCGTGCCGCGATCGTCGCCGAGGCCGAGGCTCTCGCCGCCGAAGACCCGGCCAAGACACAGTGGAAGCAGACCAGCGCTGCCCTGGAGGTCCTGTTCGCGAAGTGGCAGGCCCACCAGCACGATGCTCCGCGCATTCCCAAGGGCGAGGCCAATGACCTGTGGAAGCGGTTCCGCGCGGCCCGCACCACGATCGAGCAGAACCGTAAGGCGTTCTTCGCCGAGCTGGACAGCGCCCACAAGGACGTTCGCAACCGCAAGCAGCACCTGATCGAGCAGGCCGAGGCCCTCGCCCTCAAGGGCGCCGATGGCATCCCGGGGTACCGCACTCTGCTCGACGAGTGGAAGCTCGCGGGTCGCAGCGGCAAGAAGCAGGACGACGCCATGTGGGCCAAGTTCAAGGCAGCCGGCGACGTGCTCTACTCGGTCAAGTCCGAAATCGACGCGCACGATGACGAGGAGTTCGCGGGCAACCTGACTCTCAAGGTCGAGTTGCTCACCGAAGCCGAACTTCTGCTGGCCGAGACGGACCGCGCCAAGGCGCGCAGCGCGCTGAGCTCCATCCAGCGCCGGTGGGACGCCATCGGCAAGGTTCCGCGCGACTCGGTCAAGTCCATCGAGGACCGCATGCGCAAGGTCGAGGCGGCCGTGCGCAAGCTCGACGACGACCACTGGAAGCGCAACAACCCGGAGACCAAGGCTCGCGCCGAGGGTCTGGCCGGCCAGCTGCACGATGCCATCGTCAAGCTCGAGGCCGAACTGGCCGCGGCGCAGGCCGGCGGGGATGCCGCGGCGATCACGGCAGCCACCGAGGCTCTCGAGGCCCGCAAGGCGTGGCTGAAGGCCATCGGCCAGTAGCCCGGCCGTCCACAGCACGACGAGCGGGGATCTGTCCACAGATCCCCGCTTTTTGTGGGCGGGAGAACGCACCCGGCCGCACGCTGAGTCGATGAACCCACAGTCGATGAACTCACGCCTTCCCGTGGTGCTCTCCGCCCACGACCTGCCGCTCGCGGAGCTGTGCGGCGCCCGTCTCGACGGGGAACTCTTCACCCTGGGCGACTTCTGGTGCCCGGTCGACGAGGTCGATGACCGGGTGCGACGCGCCCGGGCCGTCGGGTTGCTGCTTGCGTCCCCACGGGCCATCGCCGAGCGGATGACCGCGGCCTGGATCTACGGTCTGGCGCCGGAACCTCGCCGCCACCACTTCTGCGTGCAGAGTTCCGCCCGAATGAAACTGGTCCCATCGCCCCGAATGCAGATCCGCGAGGTCAACTGCCCGTCCGACCAGCTTCAGGCGATCTCCGGCCTCCGGGTTACGCTGCCCCTGCGCACCGCCGTCGACCTCGTCCGCTGGCACGACGCGCCCACCGACGGTGACCGCGTCGCCCTGATCGCCGCCCTGCTGCGCCTGGCCGGCTGCACCAGCACCGACCCGGCCAGCCGCCTATGCGCGGCACCCAACCTGCCGTTCAAGGCTCCTGCCCGGACCCGACTGCGGGAGGTGCAACGGTACCTCGACGAGCATCCGCGCCCCACCTGATGTCTCTACCGGGAGGCCAATGCGAGCTGAATGGCCGCTCAGCCCTCGTTGACGCGGTAGACGTCATAAACGGCGTCGATACGGCGCACCGCATTGAGCACGCGATCGAGGTGAGTGGTGTCGCCCATCTCGAAGACGAACCGGCTGATCGCGAGTCGGTCGGAGGAGGTGTGCACCGTCGCCGACAGGATGTTGACGTGATGCTCCGACAGCACTCGGGTGACGTCGGAGAGCAGCCCGGAGCGGTCGAGAGCCTCGATCTGGATCTGCACCAGGAACAGGCTCTTGGAAGTGGGCGCCCAATCGACGTCGATCATGCGCTCGGGTTCCTTGAGGAGGGACTGCACGTTGCGACAGGATGCCTGGTGCACCGATACCCCGGCGCCGCGCGTGATATACCCCACGACCCTGTCACCCGGCACGGGAGTGCAGCAGCGGGCAAGCTTCACCAGGATGTCGGGGGCGCCGCGCACGAGGATGCCCGAGTCGCTGTTGCGGAGCGTCTGGGTGCGGCCGTGGAGCGCGAACGGCAGGTCCGTGGCATCGCTCTCCTCGACGCTCTGCAGGGTGGCGACCACCTTCTCCAGCACCGACTGCGTCGACACATGCCCCTCGCCGACGGCGGCGTACAGCGCAGAGACGTCTTCATACTTCATCACCGCGGCGACTTCGGCGAAGGAGTCCTGGTTCATCAGTTTCTGCAGCGGCAGGTTCTGCTTGCGCATAGCGCGCGCGATGGCGTCGCGGCCCTGCTCGATCGCCTCGTCGCGGCGCTCCTTGGTGAACCACTGGCGGATCTTGTTGCGGGCCCGGGGGCTCTTGACGAAGTTCAGCCAGTCCTTGCTCGGGCCGGAGTCGGGATTCTTCGACGTGAACACCTCGACGACGTCACCGGTGACGAGAGGGCTCTCCAGCGGGACGAGGCGCCCGTTGACCTTGGCGCCCATGGTGCGATGGCCGACCTCGGTGTGCACGGCGTAGGCGAAGTCGACCGGGGTGGCGTCGGCCGGCAGACCGATCACCCGGCCCTTGGGGGTGAAGACGTAGACCTCTTTGGCACCGATCTCGTAGCGCAGCGAGTCGAGGAACTCCCCCGGGTCGGCCGTTTCGGCTTGCCAGTCGGAGATGTGGGCGAGCCAAGCCATGTCGGTGTCGCTCTGCGGGCCCGGACCGGAACTCTTTCCTGTGGTCTGCTCCTTGTACTTCCAGTGCGAGGCCACGCCGAATTCGGCGCGCTGGTGCATTTCCTGGGTGCGGATCTGGATTTCCACGGCGCGCCCGCTCGGGCCGAGAACCGTGGTGTGCAGCGACTGGTACAGGTTGAATTTGGGGGTGGCGATGTAGTCCTTGAACCGGCCGGGAAGCGGCGTCCACCGGGCGTGGATTGCACCGAGAACCGCGTAGCAGTCCCGCACCGAGTTGACGAGCACTCGAATGCCGACCAGATCGTAGATGTCGTCGAACTCGCGCCCGCGCACGACCATCTTCTGGTAGATCGAGTAGTACTGCTTGGGCCGGCCGGCGACCTTGCCCCGAATGCGGGCGGCCTTCAGGTCGTCGACGATCGAGTCGATGACGTGCTGCACGAACTCTTCTCGCTGCGGAGTGCGCTGCTTGACAAGACTGTCGATCTCGGCGTAGAGCTTGGGGTACAGCACCGCGAACGAGAGGTCTTCAAGCTCCCACTTGATGGCCTGGATCCCCAGACGGTGCGCGAGCGGCGCGTAAATCTCCAGCGTCTCGGTCGCCTTCCGAACCGCGGACTCGGCAGGCACGAATCCCCAGGTGCGCGCGTTGTGCAGTCGGTCGGCGAGCTTGATGATCAGCACACGGATGTCCTTGGACATCGCCACGATCATCTTGCGCACGGTCTCGGCCTGGGTGCTGTCGCCGTACTTGACCTTGTCCAGCTTGGTGACGCCGTCGACCAGCATGGTGATCTCGTCGCCGAAATCGTGCCTCAGCTGGTCGAGGGTGTACTCGGTGTCCTCCACGGTGTCGTGCAGCAGTGCCGCCGAGACGGTCTTGGGACCGATGCCCAGATCCGCCAGGATCTGCGCGACCGCGACCGGATGGGTGATGTACGGTTCTCCGCTGCGGCGAAACTGGCCCTCATGCGCCTGCTCCGCGGTGACGTAGGCCCGCTCGATGATCGAGAGGTCCACCTTGGGATGGTGCATCCGCACGGTTTTCAGCAGCGTGTCGACCGCGCCGACCGGCTGGGCCCGGGAAAAGATCCGAGGCACGAGGCGCCGCAAGGATGCCGGCGGGAGCGGTGCCGGGGAGGCAGGAGGAGTCGTCAGTTCGGTCATCTGGCCACCTCCATCCGCTTGATCAATTATTACTGCTCCCGAACCGGATCGGGTACCACTTCCGGCTCGGGTGCGGGCCTCCTCCGGCGGTGATCAGGGCCGACTATTAGGCGCTGACTTCGGCGGCCACCTTCAGCGCGGGGCCGGCCTTCGCCCGCTGGGCGAGAACCTTCTGGTCGGCCCGGCGCACGGCCGGCTCCGCGGAGCGGATTTGAGCGTACAGCGGCGACGCGATGAAGATCGTCGAGTAGGCGCCGGCGATGATGCCGATCAGGAGTGCCAGCGAGATGTCCCGAAGGGTTCCTGCCCCGAGCACGAGCGTTCCGATGAACAGGATCGAGGCGACCGGCAGCACCGCGACGACGGAGGTGTTGATCGAGCGCACCAGGGTCTGGTTGACGGCTAGGTTTACGGATTCTGCGAACGTGCGCGTATCGGCGCCCGCCTCCGAGGTGTTCTCGCGGATCTTGTCGAAGACCACGACCGTGTCGTAGAGCGAGTAGCCGAGGATCGTGAGAAATCCGATCACGGCGGCCGGGGTGATCTCGAAACCGGTGATTCCGTAGATCCCGGCCGTGATGACGAGGTCGTGCATCAGCGCGGTCATGGCCGCGAGCGACATCTTCCAGGTGCGGAAGTACAGTGCCATGCCGATGGCGGCGAGAACGAGGAAGATGAGGAGTCCGCGCACGGCCTGGCCGGTAATGTCCTGGCCCCAGACCGGACCGATGAAGGACGCGGTGACCTGCTCGATCGGCACGGCGTACGCATCCGCCAGCGCGGCGCGAATCTCCCGGGTCTCGTCGCTGGTGAGCTGGTCGGTCTGCACGCGGATGCCGGTGCTGCTGACGCTCGACACCCTGGGCGTCGCCAACGGGACGACCTCGGTCACGGCATCGGCGGCAGCTCCCTGGTCCTGGTCGGCGACCTGGGAGATCTTGAACTCGGAGCCTCCCGTGAACTCGATGCCGAAGACGAAGCCGCCACGCAGCTGGGGAACGACGATGGCCACGAAGAGTGCCACGACCGCGACCAGGTACCAGGTCTTGCGCCGCCCGACGATGTCGAACGAGCGCTTGCCCGTGTGCAGGTCGTTGCCGAACTGGGAAAAGCTGGCCATTAGGAATCCTTCCCGTCGGTCGTTCGATCCGCACTGGAACCGACGAGTTCTGACGCCTTGCGCTCGGCGATGGTCTGGCGCTTTGCTGCCTCACGGCTGGCCGAGGACAGTTTGGCGGAAGGGAGATCGCTTGAAGGACGGAATTTCGCCCGCCCGCGGTAGGTCGCGCCCAGGGCCCGCGGGTCGAGGCCGCTGAACTTGTGTCCGTCGCTGAAGAACTTCGTGCGCGCCAGCAGCTGGAGCATCGGGTGGGTGAAGAGCATGACCACGAGCACGTCGACGAGTGTGGTCAGCCCCAGGGTGAGGGCGAAGCCCTTGACGTTGCCGACGGCGACGATGAACAGGACGCCGGCGGCCAAGATGTTGACCGCGTCGGAGGCGAGAATGGTGCGCAGGGCGCGCTTCCAGCCGGCCTCGACGGAGGATTCGAGCCCTCGTCCGTCCCGGAGCTCATCACGCACCCGCTCGAAGTAGACGATGAAGGAGTCGGCGGTGATGCCGATCGCGACGATAAGACCCGCGACGCCGGCCAAAGACAGCCGGTAGCCTTCGCGCCAGGAGAGGATCGTGATCAGCAGGTAGGTGATGATCGCCGCGACCGTAAGCGACGCCACGGTGACGAGGCCGAGCAGGCGGTACTGGATCAGCGAGTAGAGCACGACCAGCACGAGTCCGATCAGGCCTGCGATCAGGCCGCCGGTGAGCTGGCTGGAGCCCAGGGTCGCCGAGATGGTGTCCTGGCTCTGCACGGTGAAGCTGATCGGCAGGGCGCCGAACTTGAGCTGGTCAGCCAGGGCCTTTGACGAGTCCTGGTCGAAGTCACCGCTGATCTGCGCGTTGCCGTCGGTGATGGCCGCCAGGGTGCGCGGGGCCGAGATGACGTTGCCGTCGAGCACGATCGCGAACTGGTTCTGCGCTCCGGTGAGCGCGTTCAGCCGGGTGCTGACGTCGGCGAAGGCCTTGGTTCCGGTTCCGTCGAAGGTGATGTTGACGACCCATTCACCGGTCGTGGCGCCGCTCTGCGTGGTCTGCTGGCCGTTGGTCGCGTCGGAGACGTTCTCGCCGCTGACTTCAACCGGGCCGAGGATGTACTTGATGGAGCCGTCGGCCTCACAGGTGACAAGCGGCTCCGCCGCCGGTGCCACATTGGTGGTGTCGATCTTGCTGCAATCGAAGGCCTCGTACTGGGCCTGGAGCGCGGGGGTGACCCAGTTCAGGTCGCTCCCGTCGGTGGGCACAGCGGTCGGGGTGCTTTCCAGGCTCGGGTCGACCGTGGGGGTCGGTACCGGGGTCGCGACCCCGTCCTCTCCGACAACGTCCTCACCGACGCTGGCCGCGGACGGGGCACCGGCCACGAGCACCGGTCGGAACTCGAGCTTGGCGGAGGACTCGATTCGGTTGATCGTCGCGTCGTCCGGCACACCGGGGATGGACACGACGATGTTCTGGCCGCCCTGGGTGTTGATCTCCGCCTCGGAGACGCCTGCAGAGTCGATGCGCTGCCGAATGATCTTCACGGCCTCATTGAGCTGCTCCGAGGAGACGGACTGCCCGGACTCGAGCTTCGGCGCGAGGATGATCTGCGTGCCGCCCTCAAGGTCCAGGGCCAGCTTGGGCGTCCAGGATCCGCCGCCGGTGAGCACGCCGGCCGTGTTGAGCGCAATCAGGCCGACGATGATCACACCCAGCCACGTGAGGGAACGCCAGGCCTTCTTGGCCGGAGACGACTTTGCCACCAGAGAACTCAGCTTTCTATGCTCATGCTCATGCCCGCGCCGAGGCGCGGGCATGGAGAGGGATTGGTTAGGCGTCGCCCTTTTTGGGCTCTTCGTCGGTGTCGGCAACGCGCTGACCGAAGTCGGGTTCGCCCATGACGGTGGCGCTGCCCTGGTTCAGCTCGGCGACGCCCTCGTCTTCGGGCTCGGCCACGATCGGCTCCACCACGCGGGCGATGGTCTGACGGTGCAACTGCACGACGGTTCCCGGGGCGATCTCTAGGGCAACCTTGTTCGCCTCCTCGTCAATCGCGAGGATGGTTCCGTACATGCCGAAGTTGGTCATGACCTCGGCGCCGACGACCATCTGGGCCTGCAGGGCAGCGAGGTCCTTCTGGCGTTTGCGGCTGTTGCGGAACATGAAGAACACGAGCGCCGCGAGAACGGCGAACATGACGAGAGTCAACGGATCCATAAAACTGTGGGACCTTCCGGTTGCGGCGCGAGGGCCGAAGTCTGTGCGTCTGGCTCGGAGAACCAGCACGAGTGGTTCGAGGCGAACCAACTCGAATTATAGGTCATCCAGCATAAGAGGGATTGGCGGCCCACCCACCAGAGGGGCCGTCAGGCCGAAATGCCGCCACGCTTCCGCGGTCGCCACCCGGCCGCGCGGGGTGCGCATCAGGAAGCCGATCCGCACCAGGAACGGCTCCACGACGGCCTCGATGGTCTCGGACTCCTCCCCCACGGACACCGCGAGCGTGTTTAGACCCACCGGCCCTCCCCCAAAACGGGTCAGGATGATGCGCATCACCTCCCGGTCGAGCCGGTCGAGCCCGATGGCGTCGACGTCGTAGAGTTCGAGAGCCGCGTGCACCGCGGCCACATCGGCGTCTCCACCGTGCACCAGCGCGTAGTCTCGCACCCGCCGGAGCAGGCGGTTGGCGATTCTGGGCGTGCCGCGGCACCGACCGGCGATCTCGGCGATGGCGGCCGTGTCGATCGCCAGGTCGAGCAGTTTGGCTGCCCGGCCGAGCACCTGCTCGAGCTCGTGGTCGGCGTAGAACTCGAGGTGGGCTGTGAAGCCGAACCGGTCGCGCAGTGGGTTGGGCAGCAGTCCGGACCGGGTCGTGGCGCCGACCAGGGTGAACGGTGCCAGGTCGAGGGGAACCGAGGTGGCGCCGGCGCCCTTGCCGACCATGATGTCGATGCGGAAGTCCTCCATCGCCAGATAGAGCATCTCCTCGGCGGAGCGGGCCATGCGGTGGATCTCGTCGATGAACAGCACCTCGCCGGGCACCAGCGAGGAGAGTACCGCCGCCAGGTCACCGGCGTGCTGGATGGCCGGGCCGCTGGACATCCGCAGCGGGCGGTTGCCCTCGTAGGCGATGATCATGGCCAAAGTGGTCTTGCCGAGTCCGGGCGGGCCGGCCAGCAGGATGTGGTCGGGGGTACGGTTCTGCATGGTGGCTGCGGTCAGGAGCAGCTGCAGCTGCCCGCGAACCTTCTGCTGGCCGACGAACTCGCCGAGGCTGCGCGGACGGAGGGCACCCTCGAAGGCCAGTTCGGCGTCGCCCTCGAGTTCCGGCCTGGTGAGCTCCACGCCGGGGTCTCCGGCCAGATCCTGTGCGCCGGTCACGGGCGACGCTCCGATGCCTGCTGGGCCGGGCCGAGCCTGACGAGTACGAGGCGGAGGAGCGCTGCGACGCCGACCTGCCCGGGTTCGACGGTCTCCGCGAGGGTCTCGTCGACGGCCTCGGCCGCCACCTTCTCCGACCAGCCGAGCCCGATCAGGGCGGCCTGCACGTTCGCCGACGCGCTGGTGGGCTCCGGACGGGCGGATGCCGCGGCCGTGACGGTCACGAACACCTTGCCGGCCAGGGAGAGCACGATCAGTTTGGCCGTTTTCGGACCAATGCCGCTGACCTTGCGGAAAGCGCCGTCGTCTTCCGCCGAGACGGCCTGAGCGATCTGGACGGGGCTGAGCACCGCGAGTACGCCAAGGGCCGATTTCGGGCCGACCCCGGTGACGCCGACCAAAAGCTCGAAGACCTCGAGTTCGTCGGCGGACGGGAATCCGAAGAGGGTGAGCGAGTCCTCGCGCACGATAAGGGTGGTCGCAAGCCGGGCCTCCGTGCCGACGCGCAGGGAAAGCGCAGTGGCCGGGGTGACCTGTACGGCCAGACCGACTCCCCCGACCTCGATCACGGCCGTGGAATCCACGGCAGACAGGACAAGGCCACGAACGGAAGCAATCACCGCTTCAGACTACGGGGCACCGGCGACACTGCGCTGCGCTCGGCGGCGCGCCACGCCTTCTGGGCCGGGGTCAGGGTGCCGGGGACCACGTCGGCGCTCGTGGGCAGGGTGCCGCCGGCCGCCCCGGTGCGCCAGGCATGGCAGATCGCGATGGCCAGCGCGTCCGCGGCATCCGCGGGCTTGGGCACCTCGGCCAGGCCCAGCACCCGTGCGACCATGGCGCCGACCTGGGCTTTGTCGGCGGACCCGTAGCCGGTGATGGCTGCCTTGACCTCGCTCGGGGTGTGCAGGGTGACCGTCAGCCCACGCTGAGCCGCCAGGAGCAGCGCGACGCCGCTCATCTGAGCGGTGCCCATCACGGTGCTGACATTGTCCTGAGCGAACACCCTCTCGATGGCGACGACCACCGGCTTGTGCCGGTCGAGCAAATCTTCCAGGCCCCGGCTGATCAACAGGAGCCTCTGCTCGAGCGGCAAGTCCGGCGAGCTGCGCAGCACGGTCACGTCAACCAGGGACGCGGATCGGTTGGCGGCGACGTCTACGATTCCGACGCCGCAGCGGGTCAGCCCGGGATCGATGCCCAGAACCCGGACCGACACAGCGCGCTACTCGGCTTCGGCCTGAAGCTCCGCGATGACCTCAGGCGACACGTCGTAGTTACTGTAGATGTTCTGCACGTCGTCGAGTTCTTCAAGGGCGTCGATCAGCCGGAACACCTTGCGGGCGGTCTCGGCGTCGACCTCGACCTTGAGCTGGGGCACGAACGCGATGTCGGCGGAGTCGTAGTCGATCCCGGCTGTCTGCAGGGCGGTCCGGGTCGCGACGAGATCGTGCGCTTCGCTGAAAACCTCGAACTTCTCACCGTCGTCGACGACCTCTTCGGCGCCCGCGTCGAGCACGGCGAGGAGCACGTCATCTTCGCTGAGGCCGTTGCTCTTCGGCACGACGACGATGCCCTTGCGGTGGAAGTTGTACGCGACGCTGCCGGGGTCGGCCATGTTGCCGCCGTTTCTGGACATGGTGGTGCGCACCTCGGCGGCCGCGCGGTTCTTGTTGTCGGTCAAACACTCGATCATGACGGCGACGCCGTGCGCGGCGTAGCCCTCATACATGATGGTGGTGTAGTCGACTACTTCGCCGGACAGGCCGGCGCCGCGCTTGACGGCACGGTCAATGTTGTCGTTGGGAACGGAGGTCTTCTTGGCCTTCTGGATCGCGTCGACCAGGGTCGGGTTGCCCGACAGGTCGGCGCCACCCATGCGGGCCGCGACTTCGATGTTCTTGATCAACTTGGCGAAGGCCTTGGCCCGACGCGAGTCGGTGACCGCCTTCTGGTGCTTTGTTGTCGCCCACTTGGAATGTCCGGACATGATTCTCCCGTTATCTTTGGCTGTCGTGACGTGCCTGTCGATTGGCGCGGGGGTGCCGCCGCCGTGCTGGTCGCTGCACTACTTGTGCCATTGGTCGCTGCACCGTGGGGTGCGCCTCATTCTAACCCGCGATGCCTGATGGGCCGGGCTTCACGCGCCCGGGGCCGCGGCGATCAGTTTGTTCAGGGTGCGGAGGTTGCGGGTGGTCGTGGTCGACCGGTACCGGGCCTTGCCGCTCAGCTTGCTGAACGGGCTGTTGATGCCGATGCTTCGGCGCACCTGCCAGTAGAGCACGCCGGTTCCGGTCCGAACCTGCTCCGTTTCCGGGTCCGGTTCCGCGGCCGCCTCGAGTAGTTCGTCGAGCGCGGTCTGCGCCGATCCGAACACGACATACGGATGCCAACCGTCCCGCTCCGCATCGTATGGGAACGCCCGCGCCACCCTGTCGAGGGTGTCAACGCCAAGCAGGACGATCCACGCCTGATAACCGAAGTTGTCGGAGAGAGCGCGTTCGATTGTGGCCTTGAGGGCCGCGGCATCCGGCTCGCTCGCCGTGAAGAGCACGTTGCCGCTGGCCAGGACCGTGCGGACATCCGTGTAACCGAGCCCGCGGAACACGGACCGCAGGTCCGTCATCGTGATCGTGATCCCATTGACGTTGATTCCGCGCAGGAGCGCCACCCAGCCGGCCATGACCGGAGCCTAGTAGCGGAAGTCGGCGGCGGCCACCTTCTGCAGGAAATAGTCGTGGAACCGGTGCTCCCCGGTGATCTCGGGGTGGAATGACGTTCCGAGCAGGTTGTCCTGCTCGACCGCGACGCAGCGCCCGTCCGAGAGCGTGGCTATCGCGCGGGCCCGGGTCCCGACGGACTCCACCACGGGGGCACGGATGAAAATGGCGTGCACCGGCGGCTCACCGAGCACCGGCACGTCGAGGTCGGTCTCGAAGGAGAGCGTCTGCGAACCGAAGGCGTTGCGACGCACGGCGATGTCGAAGCCGCCGATGCTCTGCTGCCCTTCGATCCCGTCGATGACGGTGTCGGCGAGCATGATCAGGCCCGCGCAGGTGCCGTAGACGGGCAGGCCGGCCCGCACGGCCTCGGCCAGAGGTTCCGCCACGCCGAACGCGCGGGCCAGTTTGTCCATGACGCTGGATTCGCCGCCGGGGATCACGAGCCCGCTGATGCGGGCCAGTTCCTCCGGACGGCGGATGAGTTCGACGTCGGCGCCGAGGGACCGCAGTACCTCGGCATGCTCACGAAAGTCACCCTGCAGGGCGAGAACTCCAACGCTCACGAAGGGGTGGTTACCAGCCGCGCTCGGAGAGGCGGTGCGGCGCAGCCAGATCGGACACGTTGATGCCGACCATGGCCTCGCCGAGTCCGCGCGAGACGGATGCGATGACGCTGGGGTCGTCGTAGAAGGTGACGGCCTTGACGATGGCGTTGGCGCGGGCCTGCGGGTTGCCCGACTTGAAGATGCCGGAGCCGACGAATACACCGTCCGCACCCATCTGCATCATCAGGGCCGCGTCGGCGGGGGTGGCCACGCCACCCGCGACGAAGAGCACCACGGGGAGCTTGCCGGTGGCGGCGATCTCGGCGACGAGTTCGTACGGCGCCTGAAGTTCCTTCGCGGCGACGTACAGTTCGTCCTTGCTCAGAGCCGACAGGCGGGCGACCTCACCCTTGATGGTGCGGATGTGCTTCATGGCCTCCGAGACGTCGCCGGTGCCGGCTTCGCCCTTGGACCTGATCATGGCCGCGCCCTCGTTGATGCGGCGGAGCGCCTCACCCAGGTTGGTCGCGCCACAGACGAACGGGACCGTGAAGTTCCACTTGTCGATGTGGTTGACGTAGTCGGCCGGGCTCAGCACCTCGGACTCGTCGATGTAATCGACGTTCAGGGCCTGAAGGATTTGAGCCTCGACGAAGTGGCCGATGCGCGCCTTGGCCATCACCGGGATGGATACCTCGGCGATGATGCTGTCGATCAGGTCGGGGTCACTCATGCGGGCGACGCCACCCTGGGAACGGATGTCGGCGGGAACCCGCTCCAGGGCCATGACGGCGACAGCACCGGCGTCCTCGGCGATGCGAGCCTGCTCGGCGTTGACGACGTCCATGATGACGCCGCCCTTCATCATGTCGGCGAGACCACGCTTGACGCGGCTCGAACCAAAGGCGGAAGTGGTTTCAGTCATAGCTTTGATTCTATTCCTTGGGTGGTGTTGATTCCGCCCGGCGGGTGCCGGTGGAGGGTATATGCGGCTAGTTGCCATCCTGGGGCCAGCCCTCGGCGACTTCGCGCCGCACATCGCCCAGGAGGCGGGGAATCGCCTTCGTTCCGGCGATGATCGGGAAGAAGTTCGAGTCGAGCGCCCAGCGGGGAACGATGTGCTGGTGTAGGTGCTCGGCAATGCCCGCGCCGGCAATACGGCCTTGGTTCATGCCGATGTTGAAGCCGTCGCAGTGCGACACCGCTTTGAGCACACGCATGGCCACCTGGGTGAGACTGCCGATCTCGGCGACCTCCTCCGGACTGGCCTCGTCGTAAGTCGCGACGTGCCGGTAGGGACAGACCAGCAGATGTCCGCTGTTATACGGGAACAGGTTCAGTAACACGTAGGCGTGCGTGCCGCGGGCCACAATCAGAGCCTTCTCGTCGGTCATGCTCGGGGCCAGGCAGAAGGGGCAGTCATCCGGGTGCGGTTGCTGGCCGTCCTGGATGTAGACCAGGCGGTGCGGGGTCCATAGCCGTTGGAAGGCATCCGGAACCGCGGCGAACTCCGACGACTGCTCGAGCCCCTCGAACTCGTCGCTGTGCGTGTCCATCTCAGACCTGGCCCTGGGTCGTGACCTGCGCGCGCGTATGGATCGCGGCGATGATGCGACGGATGGCCTCGTCGGCCGGTACGCCGTTCTCCTGGGTGCCGTCGCGGAACCGGAAGCTCACCGAGCGATTGGAGCGGTCATCCTCGCCGACGATCAGCTGGAAGGGCACCTTCGCCTTGGTGTGGTTGCGGATCTTCTTCTGCATGCGGTCGTCGGAGTGGTCGACCTGGGCGCGCACGCCTGCCGTCTCGAGCCGGCCGATGATTTCGTCGAGGTAGGGACCGTACTGTTCGGACACGGGGATGCCGACGACCTGCACCGGGGACAGCCACACCGGGAACGCCCCGGCGTAGTGCTCGGTGAGCACGGCGAAGAAGCGCTCGATCGAACCGAACAGGGCCCGGTGGATCATCACCGGGCGCTGGCGGGAGCCGTCGGGGGCGGTGTACTCGAGGTCGAACCGTTCCGGCAGGTTGAAGTCCAGCTGGATGGTGGACATCTGCCAGGTGCGGCCGATCGCGTCGCGGGCCTGCACGGAGATCTTCGGGCCGTAGAAGGCGGCGCCGCCCGGGTCGGCCACGAGTTCGAGGCCGGATGCTTCGGCGACTTCACGCAGGGTGTCGGTCGCTTCCGCCCAGGCCTCGTCGCTGCCGACGAATTTCTTCGGGTCCTTCGTGGAGAGTTCGAGGTAGTAGTCCTCGAGGCCGTAGTCGGCGAGCAGCTTGAGCACGAAGTTGAGGGTGCTGGTGAGCTCCTCCTTCATTCCTTCGCGGGTCGTGTAGATGTGCGCGTCGTCCTGGGTCATGCCGCGCACGCGGGTGAGGCCGTGCACGACGCCGGACTTCTCGTAGCGGTAGACCGATCCGAATTCGAACAGGCGCATGGGCAGGTCGCGGTAACTGCGGCCGCTGGAGCGGAAGATCAGGTTGTGGAACGGGCAGTTCATCGGCTTGAGGTAGTAGTCGACGCCCTGACGGGTCATGTGGCCGTCGGCGTCGTACTCCGCGTCGAGTTTCATCGGCGGGAACATGCCATCGGCGTACCAGTCGAGGTGACCGGACGTCTCGAAGAGGTTCGACTTGGTGATGTGCGGTGTGTAGACGAAATCGTAGCCGGCCTCGGTGTGGCGCTTGCGGGAGTAGTTCTCCATCTCCTGGCGGATGATGCCGCCCCTCGGGTGGAAGACGGGCAGGCCGGAGCCGATCTCCTCGGGGAAGCTGAAGAGGTCGAGTTCGGCGCCGAGCTTGCGATGGTCGCGTTTGGCGGCCTCCTCCTGGCGGGCTTGGTAGGCGCGCAGTTCGTCCTTGGTGGGCCAGGCGGTGCCGTAGATGCGCTGCAGCTGCGGGTTCTTCTCGGACCCGCGCCAGTAGGCGGCGGCCAGACGGGTCAGGGAATAGCCGTTGCCGATCATGCGCGTGTTCGGCAGGTGGGGACCGCGGCAGAGGTCTTTCCAGAGCGTCTCCCCCGTCTTCGGGTCCACGTTGTCGTAAATGGTGAGTTCGGCGCCGCCGACCTCGACGGACTCGTTGTCGACAGTCTCGGCGGCCCCGCCCTTGAGCCCGATTAGTTCGAGCTTGTACGGCTCGGCGGCGAGTTCATCTCTGGCCTGGTCGTCGGTGACCACGCGGCGCACGAACCGCTGGCCCTGGCGGATGATGCGGTCCATGGCCTTCTCGAGCGACTTGATGTCCTCGGGGGTGAATGCCTCTTCAACGTCGAAGTCGTAGTAGAAACCGTCGGTGACGGGCGGGCCGATGCCCAGGCGCGCCGCCGGGTTCACGGTCTGCACGGCCTGTGCGAGCACGTGAGCGGCCGAGTGGCGCAGGATGCTGAGGCCGTCCGGCGAGCCGATGGTCACCGGTTCGACGACATCCGTTGGAATCACCGTCGTGGCGAGATCCTTGAGCTCGCCGTTGACGCGCATTGCGACAACGGACCGGTCGGTGAATAGCTCAAAGCCGTCAGCCACGTGTATTACTCCTCAGTATTGTTCGAACCCCAATAACTTTAGCGGCGCGCCTCGACCACAACGGGCACGGCCATTTTGGGCAAAGAAAAACCCCCGAACTACCGGGGGTTTGCCTGTGGGCGATACTGGGATCGAACCAGTGACCTCTTCCGTGTCAGGGAAGCGCGCTACCGCTGCGCCAATCGCCCATTCTCTGAAAAGACTTTCCAGGAGTGGAGGTGGATACGGGATTCGAACCCGTGTAGACGGCTTTGCAGGCCGCTGCCTCGCCTCTCGGCCAACCCACCACATGGGATTCGTACCAAAAAGAACCGACCTTGCGGCCGATTCCATTCGAGCGGATGACGAGATTCGAACTCGCGACCCTCACCTTGGCAAGGTGATGCGCTACCACTGCGCCACATCCGCACTAGTCAACGTTTCCGCTGACTTGAAAGACTCTAGCCGATTCCGGCCGAACCTGCCGCACCCTCCCCGGCGATTCATCGCGGCGAGCCCGAGGAAGGCCCGATTCCACCTGGATTTCCGGCGCCGTGCGGGCAAAAAAAACCCCCGCTTTACCGGGGGGTTTATCTGTTTCCCAACTCTGTGGGCGATACTGGGATCGAACCAGTGACCTCTTCCGTGTCAGGGAAGCGCGCTACCGCTGCGCCAATCGCCCATTTCCTGAAAATCATTCCTGCATTGCGACTTCCGGGATTGGAGGTGGATACGGGATTCGAACCCGTGTACACGGCTTTGCAGGCCGTTGCCTCGCCTCTCGGCCAACCCACCACTTGGGATTCCTACCGAAAAAAACCGACCTCGCGGCCGATTCCATTCGAGCGGATGACGAGATTCGAACTCGCGACCCTCACCTTGGCAAGGTGATGCGCTACCACTGCGCCACATCCGCAACTGCCCGCATTTCTGCGCGCTTGGAAGACTCTAGCCGATAGTCCCGTTCATATTCAAACCGAGTCGTTCCGGCGTGTTGAGGCCCCCACGATGTGCGCCTTCCACCCGGTCTGGGTTAGTATCGAGACTCGTGGTTACAGTACGAGGCCACAGGGGCGATTGGCGCAGTTGGTAGCGCGCTTCCTTCACACGGAAGAGGTCATCGGTTCGAGTCCGGTATCGCCCACACCAGAAAACCCCGGTCAAACGGGGTTTTTCTTTGCCCAAATGCGATTCGACCGCCGAACAAAGCGCGAGAAAATGCGCAACTTATTCTCACGGAGCGATAAGCAGGCTGATTTTTCGGCCAAATAGAGCGCCCGAAAAGCACGAGAAAGCGCACGAATAGGTACTCCATTGAATAGTCGCTTCCGCGCGCACCACGTGTGGTGCGCTTGAGCGCCAATGCGCGGTGGCGCGATTGTTGTGGCTGAGCACCACGGTCGGCGTGGTCGAGCACCACCTCGATCGGCTATCACCACTAATCGGCGGCCACACAGTCTGGATTGCTTCAGCTTTGACGCAGTCTCGCAATCAGCTCGGTGTCGGTGGAGCTCCTAAAGTTTCTGCGCGCATTCTGCTGGAAGAAGTCCCACGACTCCGACGAGTGCAGGGCACGCTCCATCGCCTCGCTCGCACGGCCAGACAGCCCAGCGAGCCATTCAAGGATCGTGCGCGCCGGGGCGAATTGATCGACTCCTGCGGTGGTGCCGAAGAGGTCTGTTGCGACACGCTCGGCCGACTCGAACTGGTTCGCGTTGACCAGGGCACGGAGTACCCGCACACACCAGGAGAGAAACGAATCCATCTCGTTGTAGCTCATTCTGGGCACTTCCTCCAGGAGATCCGATACCGCATCGCTCATGCCACCGCTATCGGCTGCGGCCCATGCATTCACGTCGGACTGCGAAACCTTCGGGAGAGCACGGATCACGTGCACGTTTTCCTCCGGCTGCCCGAGAATATAAGCGCTCGCCTCGGCCCAATCTCCTTGCTGCGTCAACGTCAGAAACGCCCCCACGTACGGTCGGGTCGCCGCGATGAAGGCCTTCACAAAATCGTCAAGGTACGCAAACCGATCCTGTCCGAGTGGCCTCGTCGCCCTGCGGATAATAGCGCCAAGACGAGCATCAGGAGGCATCACCACATGTCCGTACGATGGCTGCTGCCCGGTCAGCAGCCAGGATGCGATTGCCCCGAGGCTGTACACGTCAGCGGCCGAGGCGTCCATCAGAGTGCACCCCAGTGAGCAGGTCTAGATCGCTCGAAAGTCGCGTCAATCAGAGTGGGTGTCCGATATTATTGGACAGAAGCGACGGGGGATCGTAAAGATGATTGGACACAGAGGGCAGGTGGTTGGCTATGTGCGCGTTAGCGCCACCGACCAAAACGAAGCTCGGCAGTTTGAAGCGCTCGGCACGGTGGACAAGATGTTCTTCGAGAAGGTGTCGGGCAAGAATACCGAAGACCGAGCACAGCTCCAGGAGATGCTCACCTACGTGCACGAGGGGGACAAGGTTCGGGTGAAGTCATCAGATCGGCTTGCACGTTCGACGACTGACCTTCTGGCGCTTGTCGAACAGCTCAAGGCGAAGGGCGTCGCGCTGGAATTCGTCGACAACCCGGCCCTGAACACGGATACCCCCCAAGGTGAGTTCATGCTCACGGTTCTCGCCGCTATCGCACAGCTGGAGCGCAAATCCATCCGTGAACGGCAGGCAGAGGGCATCGCCATCGCGAAGAGGAACGGGACGTACGAGAAGGCTACGAAGCTTGGACTGGAGCAGATCACTGAGGCCCGCGAGCGGGTCGAGGCTGGCGTGCCGAAAGCGTTGGTGGCCCGGGACCTCGGGGTGTCGCGGCAGACGCTCTACGCCGCGCTGAACAGCTCCGGTTTATACGCTGCGTTGGTGGGCGTCTAGTACCGACATTGGTCGCCTCACTGGTCTGGATCTTCGTCAACTCGCAGACGCGAACCGACTTCCGACCGCCGCTCTAGCTCGCAGCCTGAGTGGTTCCCTGGCCACTCCGATGACAGCTACAAAGCGAGGGCACTAGTGAGGTTGACGAGCACATGGTGAGGGGCAACGGCCAGCACCACGTTTGCATGTTGGCCGAGTGTGGTTGCTCGCAATGGTCGATTGGTTCCTTGGGCTGCTAAGGCCCGCTCAGTGGGATGCGTGGCGCAGCTGGCTCGCGACCGATGGGGCTCACCGCGCTGCTCATCGCGACTGGTGGCGCTCAGCGAACTTCCCCATTCCTGCTCATCGAAGCCCACCGGTCCAACGCCTGAGTGAGGTCGGGTCTATCCGATTCCGAGATCAGACGCTTATTGCGACCTTTCCACGGGCGTGCTCGTCGACGAAGTACCGCATGGCAGCGGGCACCTCGGCGAGCCGATAGATGCGATCGATTGCGGGGGTCACCCGCTCGGCCTCAATCAGGTCGCGTAGCTCGTTCAGCGTTTTCGTGCTGCCGTTCTGGGTGAATGGTTTGAGTTTCTGGCCAATGAGTGGCGATATGGCAACGGCTTTGAGGATGCGCCCCATAGGCCCGACCACGCGTCCGCCTGTGCCACTGGAGAGTACGAGGACTCCCTTGGAAGTGAGTGCGCTGCGCAATTCGGTCAGCGTGTGGTTCCCGATTAGATCGAAGATGACGTCGTGCCGAGCGGTTCCACGGGTGAAGTCGTCGCGGCCGTAATCGACGACGTGGTCGGCACCGAGTGATTGCACGAGCGCAGCGTTGGCGGCGCTGCTCACGGCGGTGACCTCGGCGCCGAGCGCTTTCGCGATCTGCACAGCGAAAGTCCCGACTCCCCCGGATGCCCCATTGACCAGCACTCGCTGACCGGGCGTCACCGAACCGGCATCGCGCAAGCCGACCAAAGCTGTCATCCCGGACAGAGGCACCGCGGCGGCTTGCTCGAAGGTCAAATTGACCGGCTTTCGCGCCAGAAGCGAGGCGGGTGCGGCGACGTACTCCGCAAAGGTTCCTGAACTGAGCTCTCCGTAGACTTCGTCGCCCTGGCGGAAAGCCGTGACATTGGTGCCGACCGACTCGACGACGCCCGCGACATCCTTGCCCCGCGTCATCGCTTTCGGTCTTCGAGTGCCGAAGGCCAATCGCGCGACAAGCGGTGTGCCCGACGTGTGAATCCAGTCGGCATGGTTGAGGCTCGCGGCTACCACGCGGACGAGAACGTCGTTTTGGCCAACGACCGGATGGTCGATGTCTTCCATTTTGAGCACTTCGACATCGCCGTACTCCCGCTGAACTATTGCCTTCAAGATGTGCCTCCTAGTTCGGCTGCAGGCTACCGCATACCGGTAACGTCTTCCGGCGCTGCGCACAGCCGGGCGGCGGTGACGCGACCGGTGGCCGGGCCGGAGCGGCGCCCGAGCACGGCTGGTCTTTTGTGGGAGGGGGGACGGTCATGCCCGAGCCGTTACGGCTGCGGTCGTGCCAAAGCCCCGCACAATGAGCCAAATGGCGAAGAACAGCTCGAACAGGCCACCCGGAACGGTGGAAACGAGGCTGGCACCCACTACGCCGGCGAGTTCGAGAAAGCACCCGCCCGCGAATAACGCGTAGCCAATAAATCCCCACACGGCCAGGAACCGTGGCACGAGGCGTGAGCGGTAGAGCGCAATGCAGAACAGCAGGCTACCGACGCCAAGGCCCGCCATCGCAATGTTGTATGCAAGGAAGTTGGTGCCGCCCATGCCGGCGAGTAGCGCGACCGCGCCGACCGCCAAAATCCCACCCTCGAAGATCCGGGTGGCGAGGTAGCTGGCCGCGATTACTGGAGCGTGTGGCCGAAGGACAGGAAGCATGACAGCTCCGATCGTGATCACGGCCACCGAGTTCAACACCATCAGCACCACTCCTGCGGTGAGGAGGCCGCCGGGGGAAGCGGTCGTCGCGATAGAGCTTCCAATGAAGTAAAGGACAAAGGCGGCAAGCATCAGCGTGCCAACGGTGCGGGCAATTGTGCGTGTATTACTCATACGTTTCTCATCTCCAGTCGTCATACCATACGGTGTATGGTGAATAACGCGAAAGTACCATACGGCGTATGGTGGTGTCTATGGCGAAGCCTGAAGATAGAACACCGGTCACCCGTGAGCGAGCGATCAGGGTCGCCATGGCGCTTGCCGATGCCGACGGGATCGAGTCGCTCAGCATGCGCAAGCTGGCCGCCGCACTCGACATAACGGCCATGTCGCTCTACTACCATTTGAAGGACAAGGAAGATCTTCTCGACGGGATGCTCGACATCGTGCACTCCGAATTCGCGACGCCGGGTGCTGGGGACGAGTGGCGGGCGGCCATGCGGAAGCGGGCGGGGTCGACGCGCAGTGTCCTGGCACTGCATCCCTGGGCCATCAGCATGAAGGCCCGCACATCCCCTGGACCGGCGACCCTCGGTCACCTCGATTCGGTCATCGGCTGCTTAACGGCTGCGGGCTTCTCGATGGCCATGACGGGCCACGCCATGTCGATCCTGGACAGTTACGTGCTGGGCTTCGCCCAGCAGGAGGCCTCGCTGCCGCTCGACCCGTCCGGCGACATCGGCGACGCGACCGAAGCCATTATGGCGCAGCAGGAAGCCATGGCCGACTCCTTCAAGAACCTCGCCGCGATGGCAGTATCGCTGATCCTGCAGCCCGGATACGCCTTCGGCAACGAATTTGGCTTCGGTCTCGAACTGATTCTCGATGGCCTCGAAGTAGCCCTTCTGAGCGACTCCGTTCCTCCTAATCAGTAACGTTCGGCAGCGCTGCCAGGATCCGGTGCATCACCGCCCGCACCAACGTGCGGTTCTGAGATGGACGCGCAGGCCGCCGGCGTCAAAGCGTTCGAACGTCGTGCCTGACCTGTTCGCGAACGACTTGTTGCCCGTCAATATGATGAAATCATGTTCCTCTGCGAGCAGTACCCCGCAGTCGCGAATTTCTGGGCACCAGTGACACAACTCGTCCCTGTTTTCGGGCTCGCTCTGGTGCTTGGGGCGCGCCGACTCGTCGTGCCGCTCCCCGCTGGTCGCGCTTCGAGCTCGCCCGGTTGTGTAGGACGCTGAATCAGGGCTCAGGCCGGTATCCAACGTGGTGTTCTTCCACGACGCGCAGGCGGCGATCGGGGCGCCCGTGTTCCGCGCCCACTACGCGCTGATCCGCGGACGGACCCGGCGCACCGGCGCCCGCGGCGTGTCAGTGACCGGCGAGCAGCTGTGGGACCTGCTCGACGTGGCGGAGAAAGTCCGGGTGCGTCATGCCGCGGAGCGGGAACGGGAGCGGGTGGTGGTCGAGGCGGAGGCTGCGGACAACGTCATCCAGATGTGGCGGCGGCGGGCGTGAGGTTCCGGACGCTATTCACGGGATGGGCCGGCCTTTAGACGCACCTGATCGGGTGCCGATAGACGTCAGCTGATCCCGAGTCGCTCGAAGACCAGCGTGGCCTGAATGCGGTCGCCGCCCCCGAGGCCCTTACTGCCTGAGGCTGACGTCGTGATGGTGTGCAGTCGATAGCCGAGGGCGGCTTGCGCGTTGATAGACCTTTCTAGCTCGGTGAGGTTGCCAGATCCGGTACCGAATAGCTTCTCCTTCAGCACCACCAGTAATACGACGTAGCTCTGCCCTTTTTGCGCCGGCCGTGGTCGACCTCCCGCGACGGACTCCGACTTGATGTGGTCGATCAGCGCGGCGGGACTGTTCACCGGCGCCTCCTCTTGCCACACATCCATCCACTGCTCGCCGTCCCACCGTCGCTGGCGACCCGAACCGTCGTCGTACCAACCTGCTGCTGCGTTCGCCACTGTTGCCTCGTTTCAGTCGGTCAGGTCGCGACGCGCCTGGACGTGCGCTAAAACGTATCAGCCGGTATCGCTGGCGGCACCGATTGCCTCAGGCGTCGAGACCTAACCCATCCGCACCGGCTGCTGCAGCACGGACTGTTCGGCCGTGTAGTTGAAAGTCTCGATCTTTTCGCCCGGCAGCGCGGAGTCGCAGCCGGAGCGGATGTCGCGGATCTCCTTGCCCTATGCGATTGTGCGGTCTAATGTGAGTGAGTGCTCACGTCAAATATCGAAGCGGACACATCCGCGGCATCCATCACCACCGACGGCCTACTCCGCCAATTCGGCAGTCTCACGGCGCTTGACCGCGTTAGTGTGGCTCTTCCCCGGGGCGGCGTGGTTGGCCTCCTTGGCCCCAACGGGTCCGGCAAGTCGACTCTGATCCGCATCCTGCTCGGGCTCATTCCACCGACATCGGGCCGGGCCACCGTACTCGGCCACTCGACCACGAACCCCGCCCGCTACGCACACGACGTCGGAGCGCTCATCGAGGCACCGTCATTTGTTCCGGGGCTCTCGGCTCGAAAGAATCTCCTGTCGCTGGCTCGCCTGCGAGGATTGCCTTCGACCCGGGTCGCCGAG
>NZ_SOGD01000018.1:0-38625 GCF_004402345.1 Cryobacterium sp. TMT2-15-1
GAACGGGCTCTTCGCCCCCGAAGACGGCGAGTTCGTGCTCTCCACCTTCGACTCCATCACCAGCCCCCGCCGCGGCGGAGTGCGGTTCGTCGACCCGGAACGCGCCGCCTGGGCCCAAAAAATGCAGGACGACCCGCGCAGCACCGAGCAGATCAACGCGGACTCCCTCGTGCAACTGCTGACGATCGCCGGCGAAGCCGACCCCGGCCGGGTCTTCGGCGGACGCCGCCCGGCGGTGCGCGTGATCGTGACCGAGAAAGCCCTCACAGCCGAACCCGGCGAGCCGGGTGCCGCCGAACCCGCCGCTCACGGGCAGATCGAAGGCAACCCGGTCCCCATCTCGCAGGAAACCATCGACCGGTTGCTCTGCGACACCGGCACCCGCGGCATCAAGTTCGACGACATCGGCCAAATCATCAACGTCGGCCGTGACGAACGACTCTTCACCGAGCACCAGCGCGCCGCGATGGGAGTGCGCGACGGCGGATGCCGGTGGGTCGACTGCGACAGGCCACCGNTTGCAAGACAACGGCGACACCGACCTCGCCGACGGGGTACTCCTCTGCCACCCCCACCACCTCCTGCTACACAACCAGCACTGGACGATCACCCGCACCGGAACGCAGTACTGGCTTAGGCCACCGGTGGAGAACGACCCGACGCAGACGCTGATCACGCTGCCGAGCAAGCGGGCAGCGCTGGAGCGGTGGTCTCGACGGGCTCGCCCGCGACGCGGGATAAGCGTGGGTTCCGCGACTTCTGAGGGAGCGGTCCGTGGTTCCTGAGCGAGCGTTCCGTGACTCTCGTGACTCTCGTGACTCCCGTGTCTCCTCGTCACAGGTCGAGCTGCGACTCTCTCCCGAACGAATTCGATGGAGATTCTGCTCGAAACTGTCCCAGGAAACCCAAAAATGTGTTTTCAGACCAGAATCTGCGTCAAATCGGTCTACCACCGGGCCCGGAGCTGCAGAGGCGGTAGCGGTGTTCTCCGCGTTGCACGCGATTCCCGAGGGGCCGGGGCGCAGCAACCTCGCTGCCTCCGGATTCGAACGGGGGAAGGTCTTGGTGGCAGCCCTTCCCCGGCCATCCTCTGTGAGCACCGCGGTCTCGAGTCGTTGCGGTGGGGTCCGACGACGTGCTCCCAGACCCGACCGGCCGCCGCGGGCACCGACGTCCACGTGATCCCGTCGCGCTCCGCAGCTGATCTGCGTGCCCATCGGATGGCGGCGGTCCCGTCCCGGTGGGGCTCAATGGTTATCGCTGACCTGTCGGTGGTGCGGGTGACCGGTGCGACCACGGCATAGCGACGCCGATCTTCGTCGGAGAGCAGCTGTGGGCCAGTGTGGGCAAACGGCGCGACAAAGCCTTCAGATCGTGTCACCGATCAGTCCGCGACCCGAGTGTTCGCACGGACTCTGACAGTTGTGCCCCCAGGCAGATTCGAACTGCCGCCCCTGCCTCCGGAGGGCAGTGCTCTATCCCCTGAGCTATGGGGGCCAGGGAAAACACTAGGTTATCAGCATCCGGGCAGGCGATGTTCCGCATCGAGTTCGACGGATGCGGTCGAGCTCGCCCGGCACACCACCCGAACTCGACCGGTAGTGCCGAATTCGGCAGGTTCGGGCAGGTTCAGGTGGGTTCCGCCGCGCGGTTCGCCCGGGCGTGTTACTGCAGGTTCGCGATCGCCGCGGAAACGAGTGACTCGGCGTCGCCCGGCTCGACGAACTCGCTCGAGCCCACCGTGATCCAGTAGGTGGAGGTGAAGACCTGAGCCACACCAGTCCCGCCGGCAGCCGAAAAATAGCCCTCGACGTCGGGCGGCGTGCCATATGTGGGAACGATCTTGCTGGAGCTGATGGCCTCGTTCTTCAGCTGCGACAGCAGCACGTCGTTGGGCTGGGTCACCGAGACCTCGATCGTTCCGTCGCTGGATTGATTGAGCAGTCCGCAATTCAGCCCCTGGTACTCTGCCGCCATCTGACCCGCGGCGATGGTCGGCTCGAAACCGGGGGCCGTGCCGTAGCTCGGGTTGAAGGCGTAGACGTCGTCGAGGGTGAGCACCTGGTCGCAGGTAAGTGTGACCGGGGTGCCTGCTGCCGTGGGGGTGGGTGTCGGCGTCGCGGTGGGCCCCGGTGTCTGCGTCGCGTTCGACGTCGACCCGGGAGTGGCTGATGGCGACGCTGCCGACGGGCTGCTGTCCGGGGTGGAACCCGAACCGCAGGCAGCCAGCGCCACGACGGCGACCGTGCCGGTGGCAAGGAGAAGGGTGGTGCGCAGGAGCCGTCCGCGCGGGAGTCTGGGCGAGAGGGAGTGAGTCACGCTTGACCTTACCAAGAGGGTTGTCTGTGACCGGGCCGGTAAGCTTGCTTGTCGTGACTCCCGCTGAGCTTTCCCAATCCCTGTTCGACCTCATCCTCCAGTTGAGCGAGCGTCGACGCGAGGCCGGAATCGACGTGACCGACGTCAAACTGACCGGGGCGGATGTCACCCTCGAGCGTCCGAGAAACCGCGACCACGGTGATTGGGCCTCCAGCGTCGCGATGAAGATTGCCAAGCCACTAGGCTCCAACCCGCGCGAGGTGGCCGCCGAACTGGCTGCCGGCCTGGAACAGCTTCCCGACGTGGCCTCGGTGGACGTCGCCGGACCCGGCTTCATCAACATCCGTCTCGAGGCCGCCGCCGCCGGCGCCCTCGCCAAGACCATCGTCGATGCGGGCCCCGCTTACGGCACCGGGCACCTCTACGACGGCCTCAAGATCAACCTCGAGTTCGTGTCCGCCAACCCCACCGGCCCCATCCACATGGGCGGCGTGCGCTGGGCGGCCGTGGGTGACAGCCTGGCCCGGGTGCTGCAGGCGGAGGGCGCCGACGTCACCCGCGAGTACTACTTCAACGACCACGGCTCGCAGATCGACCGCTTCGCCCGCAGCGTGCTCGCCGGCTACCTCGGCGAGCCCACCCCCGAAGACGGTTACGGCGGCGCCTACATCGGAGACATCGCCGACCGGGTCGTGGCCAGCCACGAAGGCGACATCGCGGTGCTGGCCCGCGACGAGCAGCAGGAAGTCTTCCGCAGCGTCGGCGTCGATTTGATGTTCACCGAGATCAAGGAGAAGCTGCACGGCTTCGGCGTGGATTTCGACGTGTACTTCCACGAAGATTCCCTGCACGAGTCCGGCGCCGTCAACCGGGCCATCGAACGGCTGCGCGAACAGGGCCACATCTTCGAAGAAGACGGGGCCATCTGGCTGCGCACGACCACGTTCGGCGATGACCGCGACCGCGTCATCATCCGTTCCAACGGCGAACCGGCCTACATCTCCGGTGACCTCGGCTACTACCTCGACAAGCGTGAGCGCGGTTTCGACCAGAACCTGATCATGCTCGGCGCCGACCACCATGGCTATGTCGGCCGCATGATGGCCATGGTCGAGGCGTTCGGCGACGTGCCCGGCGTGAACCTGCAGATCCTGATCGGCCAGATGGTCAACCTGCTGCGCAATGGCGAACCGGTGCGGATGAGTAAGCGCGCCGGAACGATCGTCACCCTCGACGACCTCGTCGACGCCGTCGGCGTGGACGCCGGCCGCTACTCCCTGGTGCGCTCCAGCAGCGACACCCAGCTCGACATCGACCTCGACCTGCTCGGCAAGCGCACCAACGAGAACCCGGTCTTCTACGTGCAGTATGCGCATGCCCGTACCTGCTCGGTCGCCCGCAACGCGGCCACCGCGGGGGTGGAACGCACCGCATTCGCCCCGGAGCTGCTCACCCACGACAGCGAATCGGCCCTGCTCGGCGTGTTGCAGGAATACCCGCGCGTCGTCGCGCAGGCCGCCGAACTGCGCGAGCCCCACCGTATCGCCCGCTACATCGAAGAGGTTGCCGGCTACTACCACCGCTGGTACGACAGCTGCCGGGTGATCCCGCTCGGCGACGAACCGATCACCGACCGGCACCGCACCCGGCTCTGGCTCAACGACGCCACCGGCCAGGTCATCCGCAACGGCCTCGGCCTGCTCGGCGTCTCCGCACCGGAACGCATGTAGGCATGGACGCGTCCGCCAGGAAATCCCGTCGTCGCGGGCTCGGGGCGTTCATCGTCGCGGGTCTGGTCGTGGTCGGGCTCGTCGCTGCCTTCTTCTTCGTCGACGGGGGACTGCGCAGCTACGCCGAGGGCCAGATCGAGCGGGAGATCGCCTCGAACCTGCCCGACACCGTGACCGGGGACGTGGCCGTCTCCATCGGAGGCCTGTCGGTCATCGCGCAGTACCTCGGCGGCAGCTTCGACCGGGTGGCCCTGGAATCAGGCACCCTGACCGTGGACGGCGTGCAGGCATCCGTGCACGTCGTGGCGACGGATGTCCCGCTTGACCAATCCCAGCCCGTCGGCGACGTGCGCGGCATCATCGACCTCGAACCCGACGCCCTCAACACCCTGCTGAGCCAGTCTCTGCCGAGCAATGTCCCCGATGCCGGCGTCGAACTCGGGCAGGACGAGATCAGCTACAGCGGCAGCCTGGAGGTGCTCGGCTTCCCGATCGGCTACCGCGCCTCGGCGACGCCGAGCGTGGACGCCGACGCACTGCTGCTCACGCCGAGCGGTGCCAGCGTCACCTCAGGCGGCGGCAGCATCGACGCCGGCAACCTGCTGTCTCGTGTTTTGGGGGAGGAACCGCTCCGCATCTGCGTGGCCCAGTACCTCCCCGAGGGGGTCACCCTTGCCGGAGTGAACGTGACCTCGGATCGAGCGCGACTCACGCTGCAGTCGAGCACGTTGACGCTGAGCCGCCAGTCGCTGACAACCCTCGGCAGCTGCGGAGCAGGCTGAGCCGTGAGCGGCACGCCGCGCCGCTCGCGGACCGTTCGAACCGCGACCAAACCGGGGCCTGACAGGGTGACCGCGGGGTCGTAGGCTGGAAGGTACCGCCGGTCGCGCATTCGCTTGTCCGAGGAGGCTCCATGACTGTCCTGCGCATTCAACACCCCGTGCCCGACTATGACCGCTGGAAACGCGCCTTCGACCTGGACCCGGCCGACCGCCGCGGATCCGGGGTGATCCGCTACACGATCCTCCGCTCGGTGACTAATCCGAACTTCGTCATGGTCGACCTGGAATTGGGCTCCGTCCGGGAGGCGGAGAAGATGCTCCTCAAGATGCGGCGCATCTGGACTAGCAGCGGCTCGTCGGTCATGATCGACCCGGAGGCGTGGATCGTCGACGTGGCCGAAACCGCCGCGCTGGTCTGATCGCGGCCCGCCCCGCTGCTCAGCCCGCGCCTCTCGCCACGCAGCGGGACGTAACGCGATTCGGCGCGCACCGGCGGCGTTCGCTACACTCGGGACAGGTCTCCGGTCGCAGCCGACGGCATCCTTTCACTGGCTTCAGGGACCAATCCGGGTTCGCTCGCCACTCAGTGAGACACCCACTCGACATTTCCCGTGAGGTTTTCACCCGTGGCCACCAACCCGCTCGCCCCCGACTGGCTTTGCCTGCCCGACGACGCCAATGCGCTTGCCGACGGCCTCTGGCCGGCCACCATCGACCGCACCCCGCAGGGTGAACTCCTCATCGGCGGCTGCACCGCCTCCACCCTGGCCGCCGAATACGGCACTCCTCTATATCTGGTCGACGAAACGGATGCCCGCGCCCGCGCGGCCTCGCTCCGCACCGTCTTCGAGGCCGAGTTCGCCCGCATCGGCACGAGCGTGCACATCTACTACGCCGGCAAGGCGTTCCTGTCCACCGAGATCGCCCGTTGGATGCTTGCCGAAGGCCTCAACATCGACGTCTGCAGCGGCGGCGAACTCGCCGTGGCGCTGGCGGCCGGCAGCCCGCCGAACCGGCTCGGCTATCACGGCAACAACAAGTCCCTGGCCGAGATCGACGAGGCCTGCCGCGTCGGCGTCGGCACCATCGTGATCGACAGCCTGGTCGAAATCGGGCGCGTCGCCGCGGCCGCCGCCCGGCACGGCATCGTGCAGGCCGTTCGGCTGCGCGTGAACAGCGGCGTGCACGCACACACCCACGCATTCCTCGCCACGGCGCACGAAGACCAGAAATTCGGCGTGACGCTCGATGACGCCGCGGCGCTGGTGGGCCTCATCCGGGCCGAGCCGGGCCTAAGCTTCCGCGGCCTGCACTGCCACATCGGCTCGCAGATCTTCGGCGCCGACGGCTTCGCCGAATCCGCGTCGCGCCTCCTCGCCGTGCACGCCGCCCTGCTCGCAGGCGGCCCCGTCCCCGAGCTGAACCTCGGCGGCGGCTTCGGCATCGCCTACACGCTGGCCGACACCCCCACCCCGATCGGTGAGCTCGCGGCCAGCCTGGCCGACATCGTTGCCGCGCAGTGCAGCGCCCTCGGCATCCCGGTGCCCGTGGTCGCCTTCGAGCCGGGACGTTACATCATCGGCCCGGCCGGAATCACCCTCTACGAGGTCGGAACCACCAAGTCCGTCGACGTGGCCGGCAACCCGCGCCTCTATGTCAGTGTCGACGGAGGCATGAGCGACAACGCCCGCCCCGCCCTCTACGGCGCCGACTACACCGTGCGGCTCGCCGGCCGCGTGTCGGCGGCCGACCCGGTGCTGGTGCGCCTCGCCGGCAAGCACTGCGAGAGCGGCGACATCGTCGTCGACGCGGACTATCTCCCCGGCGACGTGGCCCCGGGCGACCTGGTGGCCGTCGCGGCCACCGGCGCCTACTGCTGGTCGCTGTCGAACAACTACAACTTCCTCGGCCGGCCGGCCGTGGTCGCGGTGGCCGACGGCATCCCGCGGATGCTGGTGCGCGGCGAGACCATCGCCGACCTGCTCGCCCGCGACACCGGGGTCTCGGTCTCGACCGGCTCGATCCCCGGCTCGAATCCCGGCTCGACCACCGGCTCGACCGATCTACCGAAGGAACCCGCCCGATGATCGAATACCGCAATCTGCGCGTCGCACTGCTGGGCGGCGGCTCCGTCGGCGCCCAGGTCGCCCGGCTGCTGCTCGAAAACAGTGAAGAACTCGCCAACCGGGTCGGTGCCAGCCTCGAGCTCGTCGGCATCCTGGTGCGCGACATCGACGCCGAGCGCACCGTCGACCTGCCCCGCGAGCTGTTCACCACCGACGCCGAGACCCTGATCCTCGGCGCCGATGTCGTGATCGAGTTGATGGGCGGCATCGAGCCCGCTCGCTCATACATTCTGATGGCGATCAACTCGGGGGCGGATGTCGTCACCGCCAACAAGGCGTTGCTGGCCACCCACGGGCCAGAACTCTTCGCCGCCGCCGACCAGGTCGGCGCACAGCTCAAGTACGAGGCGGCCGTGGCCGGTGCGATCCCGATCGTTCGGCCGCTCGGCGAGAGTCTCGGTGGCGACCAGGTCAACCGCATCCTCGGCATCGTGAACGGCACCACCAACTTCATCCTCGACCGGATGGACACTGAGGGGGACACCCTCGAGGAGGCTCTCGCCCTGGCCACCGACCTCGGCTACGCCGAGGCCGACCCGACCGCCGACATCGGCGGGTACGACGCGGCGCAGAAGGCGGCCATTCTGGCCAGCCTCGCCTTCCACACGACCGTGCCGCTCGCATCCGTCTACCGCGAGGGCATCACCGCCATCACGCCCGCGCAGATCGACTCGGCCCGCAAGGCCGGCTACGTCGTGAAGTTGCTCGCCATCTGCGAACGCCTCGTCGACGCCGAAAGCGGCCAGCAGGGCGTCTCCGCCCGGGTCTACCCGGCCATGGTTCACCGCAGCCACCCGCTCGCCTCCGTGCACGGCGCCAACAACGCGGTCTTTGTCGAAGCCGAGTCGGCCGGAAGCCTGATGTTCTACGGCGCCGGCGCCGGGGGCGTGGAGACGGCGTCCGCCGTGCTCGGCGACCTGGTGTCACTGGCCCGCCGCCACATCGCCGGTGGCCCCGGCGTTCCCGCGTCCCAGCACGCCGACCTGCCGGTCTTCGACATCGGCCAGATCGTCACGCGCTACGCCGTGACCCTGGAAGTCACCGACGAGCCCGGCGTTCTCGCCACGCTCGCCAGCGTGTTCAGCGACCACGGCGTGTCCCTGGCCTTGGTCGAGCAGTCGATGACGCCGGCGCAGCCGGGCACCGCGAGTCGCTCCGCCGTCTCTGCCACGGCTACCCTAGTCATCGGAACGCACGAGGCCACGGAGGCCGCCCTGGCGGCCACCGTGACAGACCTCGCCGCGAACAGATTTGTCACCAATGTCGCATCCGTTTTGAGAGTTGAAGGAGCCTGATGTCCAGCGAACGAGAGACTCTGCCGAAACCAGCCGCGAAGACGGCTTCCCGGCAGTGGCGCGGCGTGCTGCGCGAGTACGCGGACCGCCTCAACATCACGGATGCGACGCCGATCATCACGCTCGGCGAGGGGGGCACCCCGCTGATTCCGGCTCCGGCGCTCTCCGTTCGCACGGGCGCGAAGGTCTGGATCAAGTACGAGGGCATGAACCCGACCGGTTCCTTCAAGGACCGCGGCATGACCATGGCCATCTCCAAGGCCGTCGAAGACGGTGCCCAGGCCGTCATCTGCGCGTCCACCGGCAACACCTCCGCGTCGGCCGCCGCCTACGCGACCCACGCCGGAATCCAGGCCGTCGTGCTGGTGCCCGAGGGCAAGATCGCCATGGGCAAGCTCAGCCAGGCCATCGCGCACAACGCGCAGCTGCTGCAGGTGCAGGGCAATTTCGACGACTGCCTCGACATCGCCCGCGACCTCTCCGCGAATTACCCCGTGCACCTGGTCAACTCGGTCAACCCCGACCGGATCGAGGGCCAGAAGACGGCCGCCTTCGAGGTCGTCGAGGTGCTGGAAGACGCGCCGGACATCCACATCGTCCCCGTCGGCAACGCCGGCAACTACACCGCCTACACACGCGGGTACACCGAAGAGCTCGAGCGCGGCGCCACTACGAAGCTGCCGCGCATGTTCGGGTTCCAGGCTGCCGGCAGCGCCCCGATCGTGCTCGGCCACCGCGTCGACCACCCGGAGACCATCGCCAGCGCCATCCGCATCGGCAACCCGGCCTCCTGGGACCTCGCCCTCGCCGCGCGCACCCTGACCGACGGCTACTTCGGCGCGATCAGCGACGACAAGATCCTCGAGGCCTACCGCATCCTGTCGGCCGAGGTCGGCATCTTCGTCGAACCGGCCTCCGCGATCAGCGTCGCCGGCCTGCTCGAACGCGCCGAAGCCGGGCTCATCCCGGCCGGCTCCACCGTGGTTCTCACGGTCACCGGCCACGGTCTGAAGGACCCGCAGTGGGCGCTCCGCACCGCGGACGGCTCCGACGTCAAACCGACCATCGTGCCTGTCGACACCGCCGAAATCGCCAGCGTCCTCGGGCTGGTCCAGAAATGACCATCGCCGAGGCCCTCTCGGGCAAGTCGGTGCTCTCGGGCCGTTCCGTCACCGTGCAGGTGCCGGCGACCACGGCCAACCTCGGCCCCGGCTTCGACACCCTGGGTCTGGCCCTGGCGCACCACGACCACCTCGAGGTCTCCGTTCGCGATGAGCCGGGCGTCACGGTCGAGGTGCACGGCGTCGGTGAAGGCGTGGTGCCCACCGATGAGACCAACCTTGTCGTGCGCGCCCTCATCCACACCTTCGCCGCCTACGGCCAGGAACTGCCCGGACTGAACCTCGTTGCCCACAACGAGATCCCGCACGGCCGCGGCATGGGCTCGTCCGGCGCCGCCATCGTCGCCGGGATCATGGCCGCGAAGGGCCTGCTCGAGGGCATCGTCGACATCGATGCGGAGGCGCTCCTGGCCCTCGCGACTGAGATGGAGGGGCACCCCGACAATGTGGCGCCGGCACTGTTCGGGGGTCTCACGATCGCGTGGATGACACCCGACGGACCGCGCCACAAGAAGCTGATGGTGCACCGCGGCGTCAAGCCGCTCGTGTTCGTTCCGGAGCACGCCATGTCCACGGCGCTCGCCCGCAGCCTGCAGCCCGAGAGCGTGCCGCACGAAGACGCCGTCTTCAACCTGTCGCGCTCGGCCCTCCTGATCGCCGCCCTGATCCAGAGCCCCGAGCTGCTCCTCGCGGCCACCGAGGACAAACTGCACCAGAGCTACCGTGCCGCCGCCATGCCGGAGACCAACCGGCTGATTACCCTGCTCCGGGAGCACGGCTTCGCCGCCGTCGTCTCCGGCGCCGGCCCATCGATCCTGGTGCTGGCCAGTGACCCAGGGCAGCGACTCGTCGCGGCCGAGCTCGTCGCCGCCGAGTCCGAAACGCCCTGGCAGGCGCTGATGCTGGCCGTCGACGTGCTGGGCGCAACCGTCACCCGCACCGAGCGTTAGAGAGCCGAGTCCGAATCGATTGGGTGTGTCGCTCCCGGTCGGTCAGCCGGATGCACCGCCCGGGCGGTGTTCCTCGCCGTCGCAGTGCCCGCTCCGGTTGGACCCGGTAGCGGTGACTCATCGCTGACGGCTGTGAGGGCTCACTCATGTCACGGAGTAACTGAAAGCCGAGGACACGCCGTATCCGGGCGGTCCTCGGCGTTCTCACGTTCTGCTACAGTGAACGTGCACCCGATGGAACCGCGTAACGCCCGGCTCCCTTCTCCGGTGCATTCCCTGTAACTCACTGCTATCGCATCATCTATGCGTAGCTGTGTGTGTTCACTTCAATCCACATCACTTTGGGATTGGACCACCCGCAGCGCGTGAGACGCTGCAACAGCTTCCCTGGCCAGCACGCATGACGCCAGGGGAAAGGACAATTTTCGTGACTGACGTCAACCTCCTCACCCCCGGTGCGGATTCCTCGCACCTCACCACCCTTCGCGTCGCCGAGCTTCTGGCTCTGGCGATCGAGCTGGGTATCCCGGGTGCATCCAAGCTTCGCAAGGGAGAGCTCGTAGGAGCAATCACCGCCGAGCAGGCCAAGAGCGCATCCTCGGGTGTCTCCGCCGAGGCCACGCCCGCCGACACCACGCCCGCCGACACCACGGCCGCCGACACCACGGCCGCCGATCCCGTCGAAGAGGCGACTCCCACGGCCGACGCTGCGACCGACGCGGCCTCGACCACCGACGTTGCTGCCAACGTCACCGGCGCCGCGCCGCGCAAGCGCGTGTCCCGCCGCGCCTCCACCGCGACCGCGGCTCCCGCCGTGGCACACGTCAACGCTGACGGCGACCTGGGCATCGGCATGATCGTTCCGGATGACGCCGCGACCCTCCGCCGCACGACCGCCCCCACCACCTATGCCGGCGCCGTGCCGGAGTCACCCGCGACCGAGACCGTAGCCCCGGCCACGAAGCCGGTCCGCCAGGCTCGCAAGCGTGCCACGTCGGTCACTGTGAAGGCGGCCGCCGAAGCGGCCGCCACCCCCATCGTGGACACCGAGGCCCCCACCGTTGAGACTGAAACAATCACCGAGGCTGCCGCCGAGACCGCAGTCGTGGCCGAGGAGACCCCCGCCATCACCGAGTCGGCGCCCGAGGCCACCGGTTCCGGCCGGTCGCGTCGCGGTAGCTCACGCGGTGGCCGCAACGGCGGTGCCCGCAACAGCATCGACGCCCGCAACAACGCCGACGAGCTCGGCACCGAGACCGGCACCGAGACCGGAACCGAGCAGCACGCCCGGGTCGAGAACGCCGTCACCGATCAGGCCGAATCGACCGAGCAGGGCGAGCACGCCGGTCAGGGCGAACTGTCCGAGCAGACGGAACAGCCCCGACAGGGCCGCAACCGCAACCGCAGCCGCGGGGGCGACCGCACGCAGGGCGCCGAGCGCGGCGAGGAGACCGCCCGCCAGCAACGCCAGACCGGCAACCGCGGCCAGGGCCAGAGCCAGGACAATCAGAATCAGGACCGCAACCAGGGTCAGGATCGAAACCAGGGTCAGGACCGCCAGGCCCCGCAGAGCCAGGATCGCGCCCAGGACCGTCAGGACCGCCAAGAGCGCCAGGGTCAGGACCGCCAGGACCGCAACCAGGGCCAAGAGCGTCAGGGCCAAGAGCGTCAGGGTCAGGATCGTCAGGGTCAGGACCGCAACGCCGGTCCCGACCGCGCCGGACTCGAAGACGACCTGAACGGCCGGAGCAACCGCAACCGTTTCCGTGACCGCAAGCGTCGCGGCGTCACCACCGGCGACGACTTCGAGCCGGAGCTGAACGACGACGACGTGCTGATCCCCGTCGCCGGCATCCTCGACGTCCTCGACAACTACGCGTTCGTGCGCACCTCCGGCTACCTGCCGGGTGCCAGCGACGTCTACGTCTCGCTCGGCCAGGTCAAGAAGTACAACCTGCGCAAGGGAGACGCCGTCGTCGGCTCCATCCGCCAGCCCCACGAAGGCGATCAGAGCGGACGCCAGAAGTACAACGCGATCGTCAAGGTCGACTCCATCAACGGCCTGACCGTCGAAGAGGCCGCGAACCGCGTCGAGTTCCAGAAGCTCACCCCGCTGTACCCGACGGAGCGGCTGCGCCTCGAAACCGAGCCGGGCAAGCTGACGCAGCGGATCATCGACCTGGTCGCCCCGATCGGTAAAGGACAGCGCGGCCTGATCGTCGCACCGCCTAAGGCCGGCAAGACCATCGTCATGCAGCAGATCGCCAACGCCATCGCCACGAACAACCCCGAGGTCCACCTCATGGTCGTCCTGGTCGATGAGCGTCCCGAAGAGGTCACCGACATGCAGCGCACGGTGAAGGGTGAGGTCATTGCCTCCACCTTCGACCGTCCCGCCGAAGACCACACCACGGTCGCCGAGCTCGCCATCGAGCGTGCCAAGCGTCTCGTCGAACTGGGCCACGACGTCGTTGTGCTGCTCGACTCGATCACTCGCCTGGGCCGCGCCTACAATCTGACGGCCCCGCCGTCGGGCCGGATCCTCTCCGGCGGCGTCGACGCGTCCGCGCTGTACCCGCCGAAGCGTTTCTTCGGAGCGGCGCGCAACATTGAGAACGGTGGCTCGCTCACCATCCTCGCCTCCGCCCTGGTGGAGACCGGATCCAAGATGGACGAGGTTATCTTCGAGGAGTTCAAGGGCACGGGCAACATGGAGCTCCGCCTGTCGCGCCACCTGGCCGATAAGCGCATCTTCCCCGCGGTGGATGTCAACGCATCCGGAACCCGTCGTGAAGAAATGCTGATGAGCGCGGACGAAGTCAAGATCACTTGGAAACTGCGACGCGCCCTCGCCGGGCTCGAACAGCAGCAGGCACTGGAGGTCATCCTCGGTCGCCTCAAGGAGACCACGTCCAACGTCGAGTTCTTGATGCAGGTTCAGAAGTCGATGCCGACCCTCGGTGGGTCAGACAAGGATCACTGATGTTCGAGTCTGTCCTGACTCTGCTGGCTGAGCACGATGAGCTCCAGTCTCAGCTGGCGGATCCCGAGCTGCACGCGAACCCGGCCCGATCGAAGAAGGTCAACCGTCGTTATGCCGAGCTCAGCCGCATCATCGCGGCCTGGCACGAGTGGAAAGAGATCGGCGAGAACCTCGATGCCGCGCGGGAACTCGCGGACGAGGACGCCGACTTCGCCGCGGAGATCCCCGGTCTGGTGGAGCAGCTGGAAAACGCGGCCGAAAAGCTGCGGCGCCTGCTGATTCCGCGCGACCCGCTCGACGTCCGTGACGTGATCATGGAGATCAAGATGGGGGAGGGCGGTGCGGAATCCGCACTGTTCGCCGCCGACTTGCTCCGCATGTACCTGCACTATGCGGAGTCGAAGCGCTGGAAAACCGAGATCATCGAGCAGACCACGAGCGACCTCGGCGGCATCAAAGACATCCAGCTCGCCATCAAGGGTAACGCGAGTGACCCTGCCGAGGGCGTCTGGGCGCACCTCAAGTACGAGGGAGGCGTGCACCGCGTTCAGCGAGTGCCGGCCACCGAGTCGCAGGGACGCATCCACACCTCCGCCGCCGGCGTGCTCGTCTTCCCTGAGGTCGACGAGCCCGAAGAGGTCGAGATCAGTGCGAACGACCTCAAGATCGACGTGTACCGGTCGAGCGGCCCCGGCGGCCAGTCCGTGAACACGACCGACTCCGCCGTGCGCATCACCCACCTTCCGACCGGCATCGTCGTGGCCATGCAGAACGAGAAGAGCCAGCTGCAGAACAAGGAAGCCGGCATGCGCGTTCTGCGTGCCCGCGTTCTGGCCCGGCAGCAGGAAGAAATCGACGCCGCCGCCTCCCTCGTGCGCAAGGGCCAGATCCGCACCATGGACCGGTCCGAGCGCATCCGCACGTACAACTTCCCGGAGAACCGGATCGCGGACCACCGCACCGGCTACAAGGCCTACAACCTGGACACGGTCATGAACGGCGCCCTCGACGCCGTGATCGACTCCTGCATCACGGCCGACGAAGCCACCCGGCTGGCCGAGATCGGTGATCACGACTGACCAACCCTGCACGCAGCGGTTGCCCAGCCGCCGGTCTCTCGTAGTCTGAAGAGAACGGCGGCTGGGCTTTTCGCATCCACCGTTCGACAACGAGGCGAGGATGCTGATGGAATCCCTGACGAGTCACACCGACTACGGCGCTGTGGGCCTGACCGAGGCGCAGGTGAATTCTGACCCGATGCTCGAGTTCGCCACCTGGTTGGCGGCCGCCGAGGGGGCCGGGCTGTATGAGCCGAACGCCATGGTCGTCGGCACCATCGACCCCGACGGGCGGCCGAGCAGCCGCACGGTGCTGCTCAAGGGGCTCGACGGCAGCGGGTTCGAGTTCGTCACCAACTACGACTCGCGCAAGGGGCGCGCGCTCCGGAAGAATTCCGGTGTGACGCTGCTATTCCCCTGGTACCCGATGCAGCGCCAGGTGATCGTCTACGGCACGGCCCACGCCACGGATGCCGCCGTCAGCGACGCCTATTTCGCGCGTCGTCCGCGGCCCGCCCGGATCGCCGCCCTGGCCAGTGAGCAATCGGAACCGATCGCGAGCCGCGAACTGCTCGAGGAACAGGTGCGCGCGGTCGACCGGCTGTACCCCGACGACACGGAGATCCCGCGGCCCACGGACTGGGGCGGGTTCCGGGTCATTCCGCACGCGATCGAGTTCTGGCAGGGCCGCACGTCCCGGCTGCACGACCGCCTGCATTTCACGGCGCTGGCGGGCGGCGGCTGGACGCGGGAGCGCCTCCAGCCATAGCACCCGCCAGGGCGGCCACGATCGCTGCGCGGGCAGCGGCGGCGGCTGCGATGGCTACTCGGCCAGGTCGGAGTAGTGGATGGCGGCCACGTCCGGGTGCGCGCGCAGTCGGCTCTTCAAGGCATTCTCCCCGTAGGTGGAGAAGATCGGGTTGTCCGGGTCGGCCGTGACCCCGGGCGCCTCGAGGGAGTCCGGCAGGGTGAGCAGCGGGATGGTCGCGTCGAGCGCGGGGCCGAAGAAGAACGGAATCGAAACCCGGTCGTCGCCGATCAGAGGCGAGATCACCCGGTGCACGGTGGCCTTGAGATAGCCGTTCGTGGCCACCTCCAGCAGCTCGCCGATGTTGACCACGAAGGCGCCGTCGAGCGGGGGAGCGTCGAGCCAGTCGCCATCCTTCTCCACCTGCAGGCCACCCTTGCCGGGTTCGACGAACAGGAGGGTCAGCACCCCGGAGTCCTTGTGCGCGCCGACGCCCTGCCGGGGAGTGGGATCGGATTTGCCGGGGTAGCGCACGATCTTGATCAGGGTGAACGGCTTCTCGGCGAAGGCCGCGTCGAACACGTGCTCGTCGGCACCGAGAGACAACGCCCAGGCCTGCATCAGGCGGAGGGCGACCGCGGTGAGCTCGTCGCGCCAGAGGGTCATCACGTCTCGTAGCGCGGGGAGAGTGGACGGCCACTGGTTCGGTCCCTCGAGACGCAGGTAGTCGGCATCCGTGGGACGCGGAAGTGCCGGGCGTTCCGGCCCGATGTCAATCTGCTCGCGCCAGTCAACCGTACCCTGGGTGAGCTCGCCGCCCACCCGCGTGTAGCCACGGAAGTGCGGGCTCCGCAGGTTCTCGATCGCCATCTTGTCGGCTTCGGGGAGGGCGAAGAAGGCTCGGGCGGTGTGCATGACCCGATCCGTGAGGTCCGCGGGCACGCCGTGACCGGTCAGGTAGAAGAACCCGAAGGAGTGGGTGGCCTCCCGCAGATCGGCCCGAAAAGCCTCCGCCTCCGCCTCGCCCCGGTCGAGCCGCGAGAGGTCGAGTACGGGGAGGGTGAGGGCGGCGGTATCGGTGGTCATTGGTCTCTATCCCTCAGTCGTCGCCGGGCAGCAGCCCGCGGGCGGATTCGATGGTGTCGGTCTTGACCGGCTGCACGATGGCCGGGATCCCCAGCAGCAGCGACTTGGGTGGGGCATCGCGGGTCACCACCGCGTTGGCGCCGATGGTACTCCAGGCGCCGATGACGATGGGCCCGAGCACCTTGGCGCCGGCGCCGATCGTCACCCCGTCGTGCAGGGTGGGGTGCCGCTTCTCCCCCCGGGCCACCCCGTGCCGGGTCTTCCCGCCGAGGGTGACTCCGTGGTAGAGCATCACGTCATCGCCGATGTCCGAGGTCTCCCCGATCACCACGCCCATGCCGTGGTCGATGAACAGCCTCCGGCCGATGCGGGCGCCGGGGTGGATCTCGATCCCGGTCAGGAACCGGGTGAACTGCGACAGGAGCCGGGCCGGAAGCCGCAATCCGGCCTCCCACAGCCGGTGGGACGCTCGATACGACCACACGGCGTGCAGACCGCTGTACGCCAGGAACACCTCGATGTTGCTGCGGGCGGCCGGGTCGTGGGCGCGCGCCATAGCCAGGTCCTCACGGATGCTCGACAAGACACCCATTCGCTGCGTCGCCTGCCCGGTTCCGCCGACTAGTCCAGCAGGTCCTCGTAGAGCACCGTGGAGAGGTACCGCTCGCCGAAACTCGGCATGATGGCCACGATGGTCTTGCCGGCGTTCTCGGGGCGCTTGGCCTGTTCGATGGCCGCCCAGACAGCCGATCCGCCGGAAATGCCGGAGAGGATGCCCTCATCCGTTGCCAGCGCGCGCGCCGTGGACACGGAGTCGGCGAGCGTGACGTCGGTGACCTCATCGTAGACGTGCGTGTCGAGGACGTTCGGTATGAAGTTGGCGCCGAGGCCCTGGATCTTGTGCGGTCCGGGCTTGCCACCGGTGAGGATGGGGGAGTCGATCGGCTCGACGCCGACGATGCGCACGGATGGCTTGCGTTCCTTGAGCAGCTGACCGGTGCCCGTGATGGTCCCTCCGGTGCCGATTCCGGCGACGAGGATGTCGACGGCTCCCGCGGTGTCGTCCCAGATCTCGACGCCGGTGGTCGCGTAGTGGATGGCCGGGTTGGCCGGGTTGTCGAACTGGCGGGCCAAAATCGCCCCGGGGGTGGCGGCGGCGATTTCCTCGGCCTTCGTGACCGCGCCGCGCATGCCGTCGGAGCCCGGCGTCAGCACGATCCGGGCGCCGTAGGCGCGCAGCAGCTGGCGGCGTTCGCGGCTCATGGTCTCCGGCATCGCCAGGATGACCGTGTACCCGCGGGCGGCGCCCACCATGGCGAGGGCGATCCCGGTGTTGCCGCTGGTGCCCTCGACGATGGTTCCGCCCGGAGCCAGCTCGCCCGAGGCCTCGGCCGCATCGACGATCGCGATCCCGATCCGGTCCTTCACACTGCCCGACGGGTTGTAGAACTCCAGTTTCACCAGAACCGTAGCGTCGAGGCCGGCGGTGAGTCGGTTCAACTTGACCAGAGGGGTCTTGCCGACTGCATCAGTGATATCGGAGTAAATCTGTGCGGGCATCGGTGGTCGCCTTTCGATCGGGGTCAGGAACCTCGCCCAGCCTACGGCTCCGGCAGAGGGCGCGTGCGTGCGTTACATTTCAATACGTGACAACTCCGCACGGCCACCATTCCATTCCCATCAGCTCAATTCCTACCGACATTGTTCCCACCGACATTGCCGAATTGCGCACCCGGGCCATCGACTCCCTTTCCCAGGCGGGGATCAGCGACCCCGACGTCGACGCCGATCTCCTGATCGGTCACGTTCTCGCCCAGAGCCGCGGCCAGGTGCAGGCCGCCGCCATCCTCGGCACCGCCCTGGACGCCGCGGATGCCGCGACCATCCGTGAACTCGTTCGTCGCCGCTGCCTGCGCGAGCCGCTGCAGCACATCACCGGGCGGGCACCCTTCCGCTCCCTCGAACTGTTCGTCGGACCGGGCGTGTTCGTTCCCCGCCCTGAGACTGAGCAGGTGGCGCAGTTCGCCATCGACGCGCTCCGGGCACTGCCCGACGCGGAGCCGATCGGGGTGGACCTCGGCACCGGCAGTGGCGCGATAGCCCTTTCCCTGGCGGTCGAGGTGCCGAACGCGCGCATCTGGGCGGTCGAGAACTCGCCGGAGGCCTTCCCCTGGACCTCCCGCAACTTCGAGCAGGTAGCCGCGCCGAATGCCACGCTGGTGTTCGGCGACCTCACCGACGCGCTCACCGAACTCGACGGAACCGTGGCCGTGGTCATCTCCAACCCGCCCTACATTCCGACGGATGCGATCCCGCGCGACCCCGAGGTACGCCTCTTCGACCCGGCCCGCGCCCTGTTCGGCGGCCCCGACGGGCTCGACGTGGTGCGGCACGTCTCCCGCACGGCCCTGCGCCTCCTGCGTCCCGGCGGCCAGATCGTGATCGAGCACGGTGAGCTGCAGGGGGCGCAGATCCGTGCCCTCCTGGCCGCCGACGGCTGGCGCGTCCCGGCCACTCACCGCGACTACACCACCCGCGACCGCGCCACCACGGCCCTCGCCCCCGTTCCCGCCGATCGGTGAGGGCGGTTCCCCCTGGGCGGCTGCAGTAGAATCAGGCACAATGACTCGCATCTATGACTGCTCGGTTGACACGGAATACGCGGCCGGCATGAGGCTCGCGCGCTCGGCCATCGGCCGCGGCGCGCTCGTTGTCATCCCCACCGACACTGTCTACGGCATCGCCGCGGACGCCTTCGACCCGGAGGCGGTCCAGCGCCTCCTCGACGCCAAGGGCCGCGACCGTTCCTCGCCGCCGCCCGTGCTGATCCCCGGAATTCCCACCCTCGACGCCCTGGCCCAGAACATTCCGCAACCGGTGCGCGAGCTCGTCGCCGCGTTCTGGCCCGGTGGTCTGACGGTGGTGCTGAACGCCCAGCCGTCGCTCGCCTGGGATCTCGGTGACACCCGCGGCACGGTGGCCCTGCGGATGCCGAGCAACCCGGTTGCCCTCGACCTCCTCTCCGAGACGGGACCCTTGGCCGTGTCATCCGCCAACACCAGCGGCCGGCCCTCCGCGATCGACGCGGAAGGCGCCGAAGAGATGCTCGGCGGCAGCGTGGCCGTCTACCTCGACGGCGGAACGGCCGGACTCGGCTACGAACCCATCGGCGACCGGCCGGGGGACACCTCGTCGACCATCGTGGATGCCACCGGCTTCGACTCCAACGGCGGCAAGGTCGTCATCGTGCGGAACGGCGTGATCTCACGGGAGGCCATCGAAGCCGTGATCGGAGAGGCGCTCGCGCCGATCGGGTTCGGCGCGCCTGAGGACAAGCCCGCTGCCGAAACCACCACCGAGCCGACCACCGAGCCCGGCACCGCAGTGAGGACCGAACCGGTCGATCCCGCTGCAGACGCACGCTAGCAATGACCGTCTTCGTCCTGCTCAGCCTGGTCTCGGCCCTGGTGACCCTCGGGTTCTCCGTTCTTGTACTCAAGCTCAGTCACCGCTACCGCCTCTATCCGAAGATCCGCGAGCGCGATGTGCACACGCGGCCCACGCCCCGCCTCGGCGGAATCGCGATCTTCGTCGGCATCGTCGCCGCCTTCGGTGTGGCCTACCTGGTTGCGGCCCGCTTCGCGCCGCTGCGACTCATCTTCAGTGACCCCCAGCAGATCCTCGCCATCCTGGGTGCAGCCCTGCTGATCGTGCTGCTGGGAGTGGCCGACGACCTCTGGGACCTCGACTGGATGACCAAACTGGCCGGGCAGTTCATCGCTGCCGGCCTCATCGCCTGGCAGGGCGTGCAGGTGTTGTCGCTGCCGATCGGCGGGCTGACCGTCGGGTCCTCCTGGATGTCGATCCTGATCACCGTGATCGTGATCGTGATCGTGATGAACATGATCAACTTCATCGACGGGCTCGACGGGCTCGTGGCCGGCGTCGCGCTCATCGCGAACGGCGTGTTCTTCCTCTACAGCTACCTGCTGGCCCGGGACACCTCCCCGAGCAACTACTTTAACCTCGCCTCACTGATCGCTGCCGTCCTGGTGGGTGCCTGCGTCGGCTTCCTGCCGCTCAATTGGCGGCCGGCGAAACTGTTCATGGGTGATGCGGGCGCCCTCCTGGTGGGTCTGCTGATGGCTACGTCCGCGATCGCGATCACGGGCCAGGTCGACCCGACCGCCGTAAACCGGTCGCAGCTCTTCCCGGCGTTCATCCCGATCATCCTGCCCGTCGCCATCCTGATCATTCCGCTCCTCGACTTCGGTCTGGCGGTGTTCCGGCGCGTCCGGGCCGGTAAATCACCCTTCAGCGCCGACCGCAAGCACCTGCACCACCGGCTACTGGACATGGGCCATTCGCACCTGCATGCCGTTTTGATCTTCTACGGCTGGACCGCGGCGGCATCCGTCGGTTGCCTGCTCTACTTTCTGCTCCCGGTGTATTTCGGGCTGCCCACCTGGTATGCCACAATTTTCCTGATCGTCGCGCTGCTGATCTGCACCCTCGTCACGCTGGCTCCGTTGAGTCGGCGCAAGGCCGTCGAGTCCGCCAGCCAGCTCGCCCGAACGGCCGAACACAGAGAAGAAATCGCCCGACTCGACCGCCTCGATGAGGCGTCCGCGACGGTGGAGGAAAACGTATGAACGCACCCGATCCCACCAGCTTGCCCACCACGCTCCGAGCGGTGCCATCGAACGCCAGGGGGGTCCTGACCGCAGTCCTTCGATACACAGGCTTCCTCGCGATTGCCATCGCGATCGTCGGCGGCGGACTCGGCTACCTTTTCGCGTCAACCGAAGGCCTCATCAGCGCCTTCATCGGCACCGCGCTTGCCGTGCTGTTCGCTTCGATCACTGCCGTGAGCATCATCGGGGCCATGCGGTTCGACATTGCCGCTTTTTTCGGCATCGTGATGGGGGCATGGCTGCTGAAAATCGTCGTGTTCATCGTGATACTCGCTCTGCTTCGGAATGCTTCCTTCGTGCAGACGACAGTTCTGTTCATCACCGTCATTGCCGGAGCCATCGGCACCATGATCGTCGACGTCCTGGTGGTCTTCCGCTCCCATCTGGGCTACGTGAGTGACGCCGTGCTCCCAAAAAAATCCGACCACCCCAGGTCCTGACCTGAACAGGGGCGGTCGATTAGTCGCCGTGAGCGAAAGTTGATAGAGTCAAAAAACTGTCACCGGCCGCAGTGTGATCCACTGTGCCACAGACCACACTTGACCATTGTCGCCGTTGTGCATCCGCACAGAAACAGGAGATAGCGCTGTTGTATTACGCTGCGAACTTACTGGTTCCCATGGCTACCGGCGATGAGTTTCAGGCTCCGGGCATCAGTGAGTTCCTTGGTCTCCCCGCGTTGTTCTTTGAGGGAACGCCCTTCGAGATTAACCGGATCATCCTGGTCCGCATCCTCGCCGTAGCCGTGATGCTCCTGCTCTTCTGGCTCGCCCTGCGCAAACCATCCCGGGTCCCTGGCCGCGGTCAGAGCATCGCCGAGCTTGTACTGGGTTTTGTCCAGGTGCAGATCGCCGATCAGATCCTCGGCAAGGAGATGGGTCGCCGTTACCTGCCCCTGTTAGCCGGCATGTTCTTCGGCATCCTTGCGATGAACGTCACGGGCGTAATCCCGGCCCTGAACATCTCGGGCACGGCACTCATCGGCATGCCCCTGCTGCTCGGTCTCGTCGCCTACGTCGTGTTCATCTACGCGGGTATCAAGCAGCTCGGCGCCGCCAAGTTCTTCAAGAACTCGCTCTTCCCGGCCGGTGTGCCGTGGCCGATCTACATCTTGCTCGCCCCGATCGAGTTCATCAATATCTTTATCGTGCGGCCGATCTCGCTCGCTTTGCGACTCCTGCTCAACATGATGGTCGGACACCTCCTGCTCGTGCTGTGCTTTGGGGCGACGAGCTTCTTCATCTTCACTGCAGGTGGCTGGTTGGGGCTCTTCGGAATCGGGACGCTGGCGTTCGGGTTCATCTTCACTTTCGTCGAGTTCGCCGTGTTCATCCTCCAGGCGTACATTTTTACCCTCTTGACCGCGGTGTACGTCCAACAGGCCGTGGCTGAAGAGCACTGACACACACAACTGCGTCGACCGACGTCGTTTTCGATTGAAAGGACACACATAGTGGAATCCACCATTCTTGCCGAGATCACCGGCAATATCGCCACCGTAGGCTACGGTCTTGCCGCGATCGGCCCGGGTATCGGCATCGGTATCGTCGCCGGAAAGACCGTTGAAGCCATGGCTCGCCAGCCCGAACTCGCAGGCCGTCTCCAGGTCACCATGTTCCTCGGCATCGCGTTCACGGAGCTCCTTGCGTTCATCGGTGTTGCCGTCTTCTTCATCTTCGTCTAGGGATCGCCACCATGCCTGAGCTTGTTCTGGCGGCAGAAGCGGAAACGAATCCGTTCCTTCCTGCCATCTACGACATCACCTGGTCGGCTGTTGTCTTCCTGGTCGTCATGGTCTTCTTCGTGCGCTTCGCGATCCCGCGCTTCCGCCAGATCCTCGATGATCGTGCGGAGGCCATTGAGGGCAACATCGCCAAGGCAGACGATGCCCAGCGCAAGGCCGAAGCTGCTCTCGAGCAGTACACGACCCAGCTGGCCGAGGCGAGGGCCGAGGCCGGCAGGATCCGCGACGCCGCCCGCGTCGACGGACAGACGATCGTAAACGAGCTCAAGGAGCAGGCCGTCATCGCCGCCGCTCGGGTAACCGCGACGGCGAAGGCTCAGATCGTGGCCGAACGTCAGGCCGCAGTGATCTCCCTGCGCAGCGAGGTCGGCACACTGGCCATCGACCTGGCCTCCGGCGTCATCGGCGAAAGCCTGACCGACGACGAAAAGGCCAGCGGCATCGTCGACCGATTCCTGGCTGACCTCGAGGCCTCGGAGAAAGTGGTCCGGTAATGGGTAGCGCCACCAGGGAAGCCTTAGCCTCAACACGGGCGGTTCTGTCCCGCCCCGGGGGAACGCACGACCTCGCGACCGGCGTCAATTTGTTGAACTCCGGTCGTGTGATTGGCCTCACGTCACAGCTTCGGTCGGCTTTGGTCGACCCGTCAGCGGATGCGGCGGCGAAGGCCACCCTCGTGAGCGCAATCTTCTCGGGCGCAATGACGCCGACCGCGCTGGAGCTGCTTCAAGCCGCCTCCGCCGCACGCTGGTCGAACCACACCGATCTTCTGGCCGGCATCGAAGACCTCGGCCTGCGGGTGATTGCGTCTTCGGCCACGGTCCCCGGGCAGGTGGCGGAGGAACTGTTCGCGTTCGGCAAGACCGTGTCGTCCAACGGCGAACTCGAACTCGCCCTCGCCTCAAAGCTCGGCACCACAGCGGCCAAGGTGAGTGTTGTTGACGCCCTCCTGGCCGGCAAGGTCTCCGAACAGACGCTCGCGATTGTTCGACACCTGGTGCAGCAGCCCCGCGGTCGCCGCATCGGGGATTTGCTGCGCTACGCCGCATCCATCGTCGCGGACCAGTCGGATAGCTCGATCGCCACGATCACGTCGGCCGCCGCGTTGGCTCCGGAGCAGGTTGATCGCCTTCGAGCCAGCCTCACGGTGCGCTATGGGCGTCGGCTCACGATCAACGAGGTTGTCGACCCCGAAATTGTCGGGGGCGTCCGCGTTCAAATCGGTGACGACGTCATCGATGGCAGCATTGCCACCCGTCTTAAAGATCTGAGAATCCAGCTCGCTGGCTGACCGCTTCAGTCAGTACCACACACCTCGGGACGGCAGCGTCTCGTGCACGACAGAACCTGTACACCCAGTACAGAAAAGGGAAGATGATGGCAGAACTAACGATCAGCCCCGATGAGATCCGTGACGCTCTCCAGGACTTCGTGAAGTCCTACGAGCCGAACAAGACCGCGACGACCGAGGTTGGCTACGTCACCACGGCCGGCGACGGCATCGCGCACGTCGAGGGCCTTCCCAGCGTGATGGCGAACGAGCTCATCACGTTCGCGGACGGCACCCTCGGCCTCGCCCAGAACCTGGACGAAGACGAGATCGGCGTCGTCGTTCTCGGCGAGTTCGCCGGAATCGTCGAGGGCATGGAGGTGCACCGCACTGGTGAGGTCCTCTCCGTACCCGTCGGCGACGGCTACCTCGGCCGCGTCGTCGACCCGCTGGGGGCGCCCATCGACGGGCTCGGCGAGATCAAGAGCGAAGGCCGCCGCGCGCTGGAGCTACAGGCACCCGGCGTGATGGACCGCAAGTCGGTTCACGAGCCCATGCAGACCGGAATCAAGGCCATCGACGCCATGATCCCGATCGGCCGTGGCCAGCGTCAGCTGATCATCGGAGACCGCCAGACCGGCAAAACCGCGATTGCGATTGACACGATCATCAACCAGAAGGCCAACTGGGCGACGGGCGACGTGAACAAGCAGGTTCGATGCATCTACGTCGCCATCGGTCAGAAGGGTTCCACGATCGCCGCCGTCAAGGGTGCGCTCGAGGATGCCGGAGTCATGGAGTTCACGACCATCGTCGCGTCCCCGGCCTCCGACCCGGCCGGCTTCAAGTACCTCGCCCCGTACACCGGCTCGGCCATCGGTCAGCACTGGATGTATGCCGGCAAGCACGTCCTCGTCATCTTCGACGACCTGTCCAAGCAGGCCGAGGCCTATCGTGCGGTGTCGCTGCTTCTGCGCCGCCCGCCGGGACGTGAGGCGTACCCCGGTGACGTGTTCTACCTGCACTCCCGTCTGCTCGAGCGTTGCGCCAAGCTGTCCGACGCCCTCGGTTCCGGATCGATGACCGGCTTGCCGATCATCGAGACCAAGGCGAACGATGTCTCTGCCTACATCCCGACCAACGTGATCTCGATCACCGACGGTCAGATCTTCCTGCAGTCCGACCTGTTCAACGCCAACCAGCGTCCCGCGGTCGACGTGGGCATCTCGGTCTCCCGAGTCGGCGGTGACGCTCAGGTCAAGTCGATCAAGAAGGTCTCCGGCACTCTGAAGCTCGAGCTGGCGCAATACCGTTCGCTCGAGGCCTTCGCGATGTTCGCCTCCGACCTCGACGCGACGAGCCGTCGCCAGCTCGGTCGTGGCGCACGCCTGACCGAGCTGCTCAAGCAGCCGCAGTACTCGCCGTACCCCGTCGAAGACCAGGTCGTCTCGATCTGGGCCGGCACGAACGGCAAGTTCGACGAGGTGCCCGTGGCCGACGTCCTGCGCTTCGAGCGTGGCCTGCTCGACCACCTGGGCCGCACCACGAACGTACTCACGACACTGCGCGACACCAACGTTCTCGACGACGCGACCATCGCGACGCTCGAGATCGAGGTCGACAAGTTCAAGCAAGGATTCCAGACGGGCGAGGGCAAGCCGCTCGCCTCGGTGGGCAAGGAAGTCTTCGAGGCGATTCCCGCTGACAAGGTCAACCAGGAAAAGATCGTCAAGCACCGCCGCTAAGTGACATCGGCCGCGCTCCCGACTCGTTCGAGCCGCGGGGCGCGGCCGGCATCACTCGATCGCCCGCACCAATTCAGCACTGACAAGGAAGCACAGGAGACACATGGGAGCGCAACTTCGGGTCTACCGGCAGAAGATCAAGTCTGCCCAGACGACTAAGAAGATCACTCGGGCCATGGAGTTGATCTCTGCCTCGCGCATTCAAAAGGCCAAGGCTCGCGTCGCCGCGTCAACCCCGTTCGCTCGTGCCGTCACGCAGGCGGTGTCCGCGGTAGCGACGTACTCGAATGTCGCCCACGTGCTCACGACCGAACCGGAGAAGATCGAGCGCGCTGCGGTCGTCATCTTCGCCTCCGACCGTGGTCTCGCGGGGGCGTTCAGCTCGCAGGTGCTGCGTGAGGCCGAATCGCTCAGCGAGCTGCTGCGCAGCCAGGGTAAGGACATCGTCTACTTCCTGGTGGGTCGCAAGGCCGCGTCGTACTTTAATTTCCGCCGCCGCGTCTCCGAGCGCATTTGGACCGGTTCCACCGATCAGCCGCAGTACGAGACCGCATGCGATATCAGCGACGCGCTGCTCGAGGCCTTCCTCCGCGAAGCGGACGACGGTGGCGTCGACGAGATCCACGTCGTCTACAACCGGTTCGTCAGCATGGTCACCCAGCTTCCTCAGGTTGTCCGGCTGCTTCCCCTCGAGGTCGTGGAGGGCGGTGAGGAGCCTGGTGACAACCAGGTCCTGCCACTCTATGAGTTCGAACCGGACGTTGAAACGGTGCTGGACTCGCTCCTGCCCGTCTACATCGAGAGCCGTATCTTCAACTCCATGCTGCAGTCCGCCGCAGCCGAGCACGCCGCACGTCAGAAGGCCATGTCATCGGCCTCCGACAACGCGGACAAGCTAATCAAGGACTACACCCGGCTGTCCAACAACGCCCGGCAGACCGAGATCACGTCGCAGATTTCCGAGATCGTGGGTGGAGCCGACGCGCTCTCATCCGCCAAGCACTAAACCAGAGAAGAGAGAGCTATGACTGACACCGCAACCGCGCCAGTCCATGCACCGGTCGAGACCGTGGCCGTGGGCCGGATCGCCCGGGTCACGGGCCCGGTCGTCGACATCGAGTTCCCGCACGACTCGATTCCGGGCATGTACAACGCATTGAAGACCACCATCGTCATCGGTGATGTGTCGACCGTGATCACGCTCGAGGTTGCCCAGCACTTGGGCGACGACCTCATTCGCGCCATCGCGTTGAACCCGACCGACGGTCTGGTTCGTGGCCAGGAGGTCCGGGACACCGGCTCGCCCATCACGGTTCCCGTCGGGGACGTTACCAAGGGGCGCGTGTTCAACGCCATTGGCGAGGTGCTCAATGCGGAGCCCGGCGAGAAGATCGAAATCACTGAGCGCTGGCCCATCCACCGCAAGCCACCGCCCTTCGACCAGCTGGAATCCAAGACGCAGCTGTTCGAGACCGGCATCAAGGTCATTGACCTGCTCACCCCGTACGTTTTGGGTGGAAAGATTGGCCTGTTCGGTGGTGCCGGCGTCGGCAAGACCGTTTTGATCCAGGAAATGATCCAGCGTGTCGCGCAGGACCACGGTGGAGTGTCCGTGTTCGCCGGTGTCGGTGAGCGCACCCGTGAGGGCAACGATCTCATCCACGAGATGGAAGAGGCGGGCGTCTTCGACAAGACCGCCCTCGTGTTCGGCCAGATGGATGAGCCGCCGGGGACGCGTCTGCGCGTCGCCCTCTCCGCGCTCACCATGGCCGAGTACTTCCGCGATGTTGCCAAGCAGGACGTGTTGCTCTTCATCGACAACATCTTCCGGTTCACTCAGGCTGGCTCTGAGGTGTCGACCCTTTTGGGCCGTATGCCCAGCGCTGTGGGCTACCAGCCGACCCTGGCCGACGAGATGGGCATCCTGCAGGAGCGCATCACGTCGACCCGTGGCCACTCGATCACGTCGCTGCAGGCCATCTACGTGCCTGCTGACGACTACACCGACCCGGCCCCGGCGACCACGTTCGCCCACCTCGACGCCACCACCGAGCTGTCGCGTGAGATCGCTTCGAAGGGCCTCTACCCGGCCGTCGACCCGCTCACCTCGAGCAGCCGTATCCTCGACCCCCGCTACCTGGGTGCCGATCACTACAACACGGCCGTTCGCGTCAAGGCGATTCTGCAGAAGAATAAGGAACTGCAGGAGATCATCGCGATCCTCGGTGTCGACGAGCTTTCCGAGGAAGACAAGGTCACCGTCTCCCGCGCACGCCGCATCCAGCAGTTCCTGTCGCAGAACACCTACATGGCCAAAAAGTTCACGGGCGTCGAGGGGTCCACGGTATCGCTTAAGGACACCATCGAATCCTTTACGGCGATTGCCAATGGTGACTTCGACCACGTGGCCGAGCAGGCTTTCTTCAACGTCGGAGGCATCGCCGACGTCGAAGAGAAGTGGGCGAAAATCCAGAAGGAGAACGACTAGTCATGGCCGATTCTTCGCTCAAGGTCAGCGTCGTCGGGGCGGACCACGAGGTGTGGTCCGGCGAGGCGAGCATGGTTGTCGCCCGCACCGTCGAAGGCCAGATCGGAATCCTCCCCGGGCACGAGCCCATGCTGGCCATCCTGGCCAGCGGTGAGGTGCGCGTGACCCTGAGCGGCGGCGAGAAAATCGTCGCCGAGGCGGCGGACGGCTTCCTGTCGGTCGCCAACAATGTGGTCACGATCGTCGCTCGCAAGGCAGAACTCGTTTAGTCAGTGTGCTGATCCTTCTGCCGCCGTCCGAGACGAAACGTCACGGGGGCATCGAATTACCGCTTGACCTGCAGAGCCTCACGTACCCGTCGCTTGGACCCAAGCGGCGGGTACTTGTGCGTGCGCTGCAGTCGCTTGCGAAGCATCCGGATGCGATGATGTCGGCCCTAAGACTGGGTCGCACGCAGTCCGCGGAGGTGGAGCGCAATCGCGTGCTGTCCTCCGCCGCCACAATGCCGGCCATCGACCGGTACACCGGCGTCGTCTATGACGCCCTCGACGCCGCCAGCCTGTCCCCGTTGGAACGCGACTGGGCAGGCCGGAACGTCCTCGTGCATTCCGCCCTGTTCGGGCCGGTCGGCGCTCTCGATCTCCTCCCGGCCTACCGGCTGTCCTGCGATTCCAGGCTGCCGGAGCTGCCGCTGAAGAAGCACTGGGCGGGCGCTGTGGGTTGCGTTCTGGCGGGGTCAGCGGGGCTCCTGCTGGATCTCCGCTCGAACGGGTACGTGGCGCTCGGCCCCGCGCCGGTGCGGCCCGACGCGGTGTTTCTGCGCGTGGTCACGGAGACGGCGGACGGCCAGACGCGAGCCGTGAACCACTTCAACAAGACGGCCAAGGGGAACTTCACCCGGGCTCTGATCCGGCACGGTCGGTCCTTCGACACCGCCGTAGAGCTGCTCGACTGGGCACCGGGGGCAGGCTTCGATTTGCGCCCGGGAGCGGTCCGGGAACTGAATCTGGTCGTCGCCGCCGAGGTTGTCGCAACCCGAGGCTGACGCGGGCACATTCCGGCCCTAGGCTGGCTTTCGTGTCCACACCAATGAATGTCACCGTCACCGGCGCCGGCGGACAGATCGGCTATTCGCTGCTCTTCCGGATCGCGTCCGGAGACCTCCTCGGCCCGACCGTTCCCGTCAACCTGACCCTGATGGAGATCCCCTCGGGGCGCGCAGCAGCCGAGGGCACCGCCCTCGAACTGCAGGACTGCGCGTTCCCTCTCCTGCGCTCCGTGACGGTCACCGAAGACCCCGTGCGCGCCTTCGACGGCGTCAACATCGCCCTCCTGGTCGGATCCCGCCCTAGAGCCGTCGGCATGGAGCGCGTCGCGCTGCTCGAAAGCAACGGCCGCATCTTCGGTCCGGTGGGGGCCGCCCTCAACGCGGGCGCGGCATCCGACGTGCGCGTGCTGGTCGTGGGCAACCCCGTCAACACCAACGCCCTGGTGACTAGTGCCTTCGCCCCCGACATCCCCGCCGACCGGTTCACCGCCATGACGCGACTGGACCACAACCGCGGCATCGCTCAGCTAGCAAGCCGGCTGCAGGTGCACGTCGCCGAACTCGACGGTCTCACCATCTGGGGCAATCATTCCGCCAGTCAGTACCCGGATGTCTTCCACGCCACCGCCGGGGGACGTCCGGTCTCCGAGCTGGTGGCGCAGGACTGGCTCGTCGACGATTTCATCCCCCGAGTGGCGAACCGAGGCTACGAAATCATCCAGGCCCGCGGTGCATCGTCCGCGGCCTCCGCGGCCAGCGCAGCCATCGACCACGTTTACGACTGGGTCAACGGGACCGGTGAGCGGTGGACCTCGGCGGGCGTCAGCTCCGACGGCTCCTACGGCGTGCCGGAGGGGCTCGTGTGCTCCTTCCCGGTTCGGGCTGTCGACGGCCGCTGGCAGATCGTGCCGGACCTGGCGATCAACGCGTTCTCGCGGGCGAGGATCGACGCGTCTGTCGCTGAGCTGATCGAGGAGCGCGAGGCCGTACGCGCATTCGGCCTGTTGCCGTCCCTCCGATAGACGCGCGAGTCCCGAAGGCTGGGGGCGATGAGGATTCGCGGATTGGGGGCTCCGAAGCGGTCGTTTTCGATGACCACGTCGGAGAGACGTGACCGCGAGTCGGAGGGGATGAACGTGCGCTCCGACCGCCGTATGTCTGAGTCCGAGGCCTCGCGGCGACTTCGTCCCGAACGAATTCGACGGAGATTCCGCCCGAATATCCCCTAAATCCCAGAAATATGCTCATTTTCGGCAGAATCTCCGTCGAATTGGTTCGACACCGGACACGGCGCTCCGCCCGTGATGAACGGCGTCCACACGGTGCAGTCAGGGCTGAAGTGCGGGCGCGCCAGAACCAATCGTTCAGGACTTACTCGCCTCGAGGAGCACCTCACGCACAACAGCCCGCGGTCGGGCAGCCCGCGGTCGGGCAGCCCGTGGCAGTCAGGGCGGCGGTTGGCAGCGTGGCGGCTGGCAGGGCGGCGGTCGGCATAGCGTCAGCCGTCGGCGTTGGGGTGGTCAGGCGTCGTTCGACCGATGGCATCCGCTCAGGTGGTCGTCGACGAGGCCGGCCGACTGCATCAGGGCGTACATGGTGGTGGGGCCGACGAACGTGTAGCCCCGGGTGCGCAACTCCCGGCTCAGTGCCATCGATTGCGGTGTGGTCGCCGGGACCTCGCCGCGCTCCCGCAGCCGGTGGCGACGGGGTTCGGGCGCGAAGCTCCAGATCAGCTCGGTCAGGCTCTCGCCGAGGTCACGGGTGACCTGGGCGTTCCGGATGGCGGCCTCGATCTTGCCGCGGTGCCGGATGATGCTCGCATCCCCGAGGAGCCGGGCGACGTCGACGTTGTCCATCACGGCCACGCGGTCGACGTCGAAGTCGTAAAAGGAGGCCCGGAAGGCCGGCCGACGTCGCAGGATGGTGATCCAGGACAGGCCGGCCTGGAACCCCTCGAGACACAGCTTCTCGAACAGCAGCCTCTCGTCCCGGAGCGGTCGCCCCCACTCTTCGTCGTGGTAGCGCTGGTATTCTGGGTCGCCGCCGACCCAGCCGCAGCGGGCGAGCCCGTCGTCACCGAGCTTCAGTGAGGCGGATGTCGTGGCCTCGGCTGGCAGCGCGCCGGTCGCCGGGGTGCTCATGAGCGGTGCTCGATGCCCTCGTGGTCGAGGAGCCAGACCTTGGTGGGCACTCCGCTGCCGCCGCTGTAGCCGGTGATGCGACGGTCGGCGGCGAGCACCCGGTGGCAGCCGATCAGGATCGGAACGGGGTTCGCCCCGACGGCGCCGCCCACGGCCCGGCCGGACCCCGGCTTGCCCAGCGATCGTCCCAGCTCGCCGTACGAGGTCGCCTCGCCGAAACCGAGCTCGGACAGTCGCTGCCAGACGCCCTGCTGGAACGCAGTGCCCCCGCTCGGCGCCACGGGCAGGTCGAAAACCGTGCGGGTGCCCCCGAAATACTCCGCCAATTGGCGCGCGGCCCGGTCGAGCAGGGGCGACGGGGCTTCCGGGGTCTCGTCGAGGGGCAGCAATCCGTCGCGTTCGATGGAGAGGGAGAGGATGCGCTCGGCGTCACTCGTGAGTTCCAGCCGCCCAATGGGGCTGGGCAGCCGGATCAGGAAGGTTCCGATGGTCGTCATGCCTCGACTGTAGTCGGCGGCGCCCTGCGCACAGCGCGGGTTTCGGACCTGGCGTGGGAACAACGCCGGGCCGGGCTGGGGAGGAACCGGCCGGCTTCAGGCGAGCCGAGTGTGGGGATACTCGGGGGAGCGGTGCTGGAATGCCAGGATGTTGGGATTCCGGATGATCCCCTCGTGGATCTCGATGGCCCGCCGAAGGGTCTCGTTGGCGGTCCAGGCGACCTCGCCGGCAAGGACCTCGCGCAGGTACGGCAACAACGCCTCGCTGATCTCCCAGGTGGCGGAGCTCCAGAGGTACGACGGGCTGTGGTCGACCGCGTAGTAGGTGACGTTGGTGCCGACCCGGAAGGTCGGTTCGTCGAACGTCGTCGATTTCGCCCAACTGAAACCCATGCCGGTGTCACAGGACACGTCGATGATCAGCGACCCCGGGGCCACCATCGGGAGGTCGTCGTCGCTCAGGAAGATGAGCGGGGCGTTTGGGTCCTGCAGCACGCAGTTCACGATGATGTCGTGGCCGGCGAGAAACTCGGGCAGCGGCACCCGTTCGTTTCCCGGCAGGGCGAAGTTCCCGTTCGTGCCGTCGCCGTGGTCGAGCTGCACGATCTGGGCGGAGTGGATCGGGGAACTGACCGCGGTCACGTCGCGATTGGTCAGCACCGTGACGTCGTAGACACCGAGGGCGTTGAGCGCCGTCACGGCGCCCCGGGCGGTGGCCCCGAAACCGATCACCGCGGCACGCAGCTTGCGGCCGTAGTCGCCCGTCGAACCGATCAGGAACAGGGCGTGCAGCACGGAGCAATACCCCGCGAGCTCGTTGTTCTTGTGCAGCACGTGCAGGTGGAACTCGCCGCCTCCGGTCCAGTGGTTCATCGCCTCGAACGCGATCAGGGTCAGCCGCTTGTCGATGGCAAGCTGGGTGAGTTCCTCATCCTGCACGCAGTGCGGCCAGCCCCAGAGCACCTGTCCATCGCGCAGCGCCGCGACATCCGCCAGCAGAGGCTTGGCGAGCAGGATGACGTCGCACTCCCGGATGAGGTCCGCGCGCGAGCGCAGCCCTCCCACGAGCGGGACCAGCTGCTCGTCCGACACGCCGAACTGCTCGCCGTAGCCGCGCTCGAGGAACATCCGCTCCCGGAGGTCCGGATCGATCCGTTCGACATGTGACGGATGAATGGGCAAGCGCCGTTCATTCGGCTTACCGGAACGGGACATGACTCCGAGTGTGAAACGACTCACTGGTACCCCTTCGTGGTTGAGTCCTGTCTAGCACAGGCCGGCGAGCCTAATGTGGAGGGATGGAGCAGATGGAGTACCGCAGACTGGGCAATTCGGGGCTCATGGTGTCCACGATCGGGTTGGGCTGCAACAATTTCGGACGCGCCGGAACCGCGACGGAGAGCCAGGCCGGAACCACCGCCGTCGTCAACGCGGCCGTCGACGCCGGGATCACCCTGTTGGACACTGCCGATATCTACGGCGCGGAACGCGGCCTCAGCGAGACGCTGATGGGTTACGCGCTGCGGGGCAAGCGCGACCAGATCGTGCTCGCCTCGAAGTTCGGCATGGACATGAACGGTCGGAACGGACCCGACTGGGGTGCCCGCGGCTCACGTCGCTACATCCGACTGGCCGTCGAGGCGTCCCTCCGGCGCCTGCAGACCGACTGGATCGACCTTTACCAACTGCACCAGCCTGACCCGAACACCCCGATCGAGGAGACCCTGCAGACCCTCGACGACCTGATCCGCGAGGGTAAGGTGCGCTATATCGGCCACTCCAACCTGGCCGGCTGGCAGATCGCCGAGGCGGAGTTCACCGCCCGGCTGACGGGGCATCCGCGGTTCGTTTCGGCGCAAAACGAGTACAGCCTGCTGGTGCGTGACGCCGAAGACGAGGTGCTGCCGGCCGTCAATGCCTACGGGCTCGGCTTCCTGCCCTTCTTCCCCCTCTACAACGGGCTCTTCACCGGCAAGTTCTCCCGTGCGGGCGGCCCCGCCGACAGCCGCATCATGATGGTCCGGCCGCACCTGACCCGGAACGCGCCCTGGGACGTTATCGAAAGGTACGAAGCGTTCTGCGACCAGCGCGGCGTGACCATGCTCGCCGCCACCTTCGCCTGGCTGTTGGCCCAGCCGGGGCTCACCAGCGTCATTGCCGGAGCGACCCGCCCGGAACAGATCCTGCAGAACGCCACCGAGGGCAGCGCGTGGAGGCCGTCGCCCGAGGATGTGGCCTGGATCTCGGACCTCTTCGCCTGAACCGTCCTCCTGGAACCCGAACACCCATCCACCTTGTGAGTGAGTGCTCACTCAGATAGATTGGGGGGATGTCCGTCAAACCTGCGCGCGCGAAGGCCCTATCCGTCGAGGACCGGCAGTCGATGATCCTCGACGCGGTCACACCGCTGCTGATCGAGCACGGTCAGACCGTCACCACTCGGCAGATCGCCCAGTGTGCCGGGATCGCCGAGGGCACCATCTTCCGAGCCTTCGACAGCAAGGACAACCTGCTCCGGGCGGCCATGGACCGTCAGCTCGACCCCGAGCCGTTCCGTCTCGAACTTGCCGCGCTCGACCGTGAGCTCCCGCTCGAGGAACGGGTGCGTGCCATGGTCTCCCTGCTACGCCGCCGCTTCGCGCAGGTCTTCGCGCTGATGACGGCGGTGGGCTCGATGGGCAGACCCCACACCCACGACGTCGCGCACGAGTTCACCGTGCTGCTCGCCGACGTGCTCGCGCCTGACCTCCTGCGCCTCACGGTTGCCCCGGAGCGGGCAGGGCAGGTCATCCGGATGATCGCGCTTGCGGCATCCGTGCCCCACATCACGGCCGGCCCCGACTTCGACGACGATGAGCTCACCGCCCTCATCCTCTACGGCATCATCGGCTCCCCGACGCCGCCGAACGCCCCCCGCTAGGAGATCCGATGCTCCGAAAACTGCTCGTGACATACCTGCGGCCGTACCGGCGGCTGCTGGCGGCCGTCGTCGTGTTCCAGCTGGCCCAGGCGATCGCCTCGCTCTATCTGCCCACCCTCAACGCCGACATCATCGATGAGGGCGTCGCCACGGGAGACACCGAGTACATCCTGCGCATCGGTGGCCTGATGCTGCTGATCACCCTGTTCCAGATCGTGTGCGCGATCGTCGCCGTCTACTTCGGCGCGAAGGCCGCCATGGGGCTCGGACGCGACCTGCGCGGCGCTGTCTTCTCCCGGGTCGGCGAGTTCTCCGAGCAGGAGGTCACCCGGTTCGGCGCCCCGTCGCTGATCACCCGGTCGACCAACGACGTGCAGCAGGTGCAGATGCTCGTGCTGATGACCGCCACCATGATGGTCACCGCACCGATCCTGTCCATCGGCGGCGTGATCATGGCCATCCGGCAGGACGTGCAGCTGTCTTGGCTGATCGCCGTGAGCGTGCCCGTGCTGTTGATCGCGGTCGGGCTGATCATCGCGCGGATGGTGCCGTTGTTCCGCCTGATGCAGACCCGCATCGACACGGTGAACCGGGTACTGCGGGAACAGCTCACGGGCATCCGCGTCATCCGGGCGTTCGTGCGCGAAGACGTCGAGTCCGTGCGGTTCGGCAAGGCGAACACGGATGTCACCGACACCGCCCTTCAGGCCGGCCGCCTGATGGCCCTGATGTTCCCGGTCGTCATGCTCGTCCTGAACGTCTCCAGCGTGGCCGTGATCTGGTTCGGGGCGTTCCGGATCGAGGACGGGTCCATGCAGGTCGGCACCCTGGTGGCCTTCCTCAGCTACCTGATGCAGATCCTGATGGCCGTGATGATGGCCACGTTCATGGCCGTGATGATCCCGCGGGCGACCGTGTCGGCCGACCGGATCGGCGAGGTGCTCGAGACCGAGTCCAGCGTGCGCCCGCCGCGCCACCCCGTCGTCGACAGTGTCGGCCGCGGCGAGGTGGAACTCGTGGACGTGGGCTTCGCCTACCCCGGCGCCGAGCAGCCGGTGCTCTCCGGCGTGAGCTTTACCGTGCATCAGGGGCAGACCACCGCGATCATCGGCAGCACGGGTTCGGGCAAGACCACCCTGGTCAACCTGCTGCCGCGCCTCTTCGACGCCACCAACGGCAGCGTGCGGGTCGACGGGGTGGACGTGCGCGAGCTCCACCCCGACCTGCTCTGGGGCAGCATCGGGCTGGTGCCGCAGAAGTCGTATCTGTTCTCCGGCACCGTGCGCAGCAACCTGCTCTACGGCAAGCCCGACGCCACTGAGGCGGAACTCTGGGAGGCACTGACCATCGCGCAGGCCCGCGACTTCGTGGCGGAGATGCCGGACGGACTCGATGCCCCGATCGCGCAGGGCGGCACGAATGTGTCCGGCGGGCAGCGGCAGCGCCTGGCCATTGCCCGGGCCCTGGTCAAACGGCCCGAACTCTACATCTTCGACGACTCGTTCTCCTCGCTCGACCTGGCGACGGATGCTCGGCTGCGCCAGGCACTGGCCGTCGGCACGGGCAGTGCCACCATGGTGATCGTCGCCCAGCGGGTGTCGACCATCGTCGGCGCGGATCAGATCCTGGTGATCGAAGGCGGCCGCATCGTCGGCCGCGGCACCCACGACGAGCTGCTCGAGTCGAACGAGACGTACCAGGAAATCGTGTCGTCCCAGTTGGCGGCGGAGGAAGCAGTATGAGCCAGACATCCGGGGCCTCGGCCCGCCCGCCCGCGCGGGGCCCCGGCCACGGTCCGTTCGGCGGTATGAGCGCCCCCGCCGAGAAGGCCATGAGCTTCGGCCCGTCGGCGAAACGGCTGCTCGGCACGCTGCGCCCCGAGCGTCTGTGGCTCGGTCTGGTCCTGGTTCTCGCCGTCGCGAGTGTCACGTTCTCCGTGCTCGGACCCCGTCTGCTCGGCGAGGGCACGAACCTGATCTTCTCCGGCGTCATCTCCCAGGACCTGCCTGCCGGGGTGAGCCAGGCCCAGGTGATCGACCAGCTGCGCGCCTCCGGCGACACCGGCAGGGCCGACCTGCTCAGCGGGATGACGCTGACGCCCGGCCAGGGCATCGACTTCGCGATGCTCTCCACCGTGCTGCTCTGGGCGATGGCGCTCTACCTGCTGTCCTCGGTGTTCGCCTACGTGCAGGCCTATGTGCTCAACGGCGTCGTGCAGCGTACCGTGTTCCGGCTCCGCAGCGAGATCGAGGCGAAGATCAACCGCCTCCCGCTGCGCTACTTCGACACGGTGCAGCGAGGCGAGCTGCTCAGCCGTGTCACCAACGACGTGGACAACGTTTCACAGAGCCTGCAGCAGTCGCTGAGCCAGGCCGTCACCTCACTGCTCACCGTGGTGGGCGTCATCGTGATGATGTTCCTGCTCTCGCCTCTCCTGGCCCTGATCGCCCTGGTCACGGTGCCGCTGACCCTGGTCACGACCGTCCTGATCGCCCAGCGCTCGCAGAAGTTGTTCGTCGCCCAGTGGACCCACACCGGCGAGCTGAACGGCCAGATCGAGGAGACCTTCACCGGCCACGCCCTGGTCACGGTGTTCGGCCGCCGGAAGGAGGTCGAGCAACGCTTCCGAGCCAAGAACGACGAGCTCTACGAGACCAGCTTCGGCGCCCAGTTCGTCAGCGGCCTGATCATGCCGGCGATGACATTCATCGGCAACCTCGTCTACGTCGGGATCGCCGTCGTCGGTGGCCTCCAGGTGGCATCCGGGGCCATGCAGCTCGGCGATGTGCAGGCGTTCATCCAGTATTCCCGCCAATTCACCCAGCCGCTGGCCCAACTCGGGTCGATGGCGAACCTGCTGCAGTCCGGCGTCGCCTCCGCCGAGCGGGTCTTCGCCCTGCTCGACGCCGATGAGCAGAGCCCCGACCCGGAGCGCGCCGAGGCCCCCACGGCCGCCCACGGCCGACTGGTCTTCGAGAACGCCTCGTTCCGCTACACGGCGGACAAGCCGCTGATCGAAAACCTCAGCCTGGTGGCCGAGCCCGGTCAGACCGTGGCCATCGTGGGCCCCACCGGGGCAGGAAAGACCACGCTGGTGAACCTGATGATGCGCTTCTACGAGCTCGACGCCGGCCGGATCACGCTCGATGGCGTGGACGTGCGCCGAATGACCCGCGATGACCTGCGTGGACGCATGGGCATGGTGCTGCAGGACACCTGGCTGTTCGGCGGCACGATCCGCGACAACATCGCCTACGGGCATCCGGATGCCACGGAGAAGGAGATCCTGGACGCAGCGCGCGCGACCTACGTGGACCGGTTCGTGCGCACGCTGCCCGACGGCTACAACACCGTGCTCGACGACGAGGGCAGCAACGTCAGCGCCGGCGAGAAGCAGCTGCTCACCATCGCCCGCGCGTTCCTCGCCAAGCCCAGCGTGCTGATCCTGGACGAGGCGACCAGCTCGGTCGACACGCGCACCGAGGTGCTCGTGCAGAAAGCGATGAGCGCCCTCCGCGCCGAGCGCACCAGCTTCGTGATCGCGCACCGGCTCTCCACGATTCGGGACGCCGACCTGATCCTGGTGATGGAGGCCGGCCGGATCGTCGAGCAGGGCACGCACGAGGAACTGCTGGCAACGACTGGCGCGTACCACGCCCTCTACACCGCCCAGTTCGCGGCGGCGGTCGCCGACGAGGTCTAGGGGCCGTCTCCGAGACCGACCCGCAGGTGCTCCGTCCGGAACGAATTCGACGGACATTTTGCCCAAAGCGGCCCCAGACGGTATTTGTCAACCTGTGTGAGACAGGTTGAGGATGGTTTTTTGGTGCGGGTCGTTGATGCAGACGCGGCGGGGCAGGGTGGGTGGTTTGGGGCGGTG